>NZ_JBFTQY010000045.1:0-51120 GCF_056399245.1 Rhizobium sp. 01N447_2 | reverse complement strand
GGTCAACACCTATGAGGGCACACACGACATCCACGCGCTGATCATCGGCCGGGCGATCACTGGCATTGCCGCCTTTGCGAACTAGCCTCTTGGCGCGAAAGGACGAATTGCCACGCGCCTGACAATGTGCAACCTTCCCTGACGGCGGCAAGAGCCGGCAAAAAGGGGGATCATGYATGTTTCTGCTTCTTGCATTGCTGATTGGTGTCATTGCCGGGCTTCGCGCCATGACGGCGCCGGCCGCCGTCGCCTGGGGCGCCGCACTTGGCTCGTTCGATGTCTCGCAGACGCCGCTTGCGTTCATGGGTTACCAATGGACGCCGTGGATCTTCACGCTTCTCGCCGTCGTCGAACTGATCACCGACCAGCTACCATCGACGCCGTCGCGCAAGGTCCCGGTGCAGTTCGGCGCCCGCATCGTCATGGGTGCGCTGGCCGGCGCCACGATCGGCGCCGCCAGCAGCCTGCTCTTCGGCGGGCTGATTGCCGGCGTGATCGGCGCCGTCATCGGCACATATGGTGGCGCCGCCGTCCGCAGCAGGCTTGCGGCGTCCTTCGGCAAGGATCTGCCGGCCGCTCTCATCGAAGATGCCGTCGCCGTCATCGGCGCGCTGCTGATCGTGGCCGTGTCATGAAGAGCTTCGACGCCATCGTTATCGGGGGCGGACAGGCCGGCCCCTTCCTCGCCGCCCGCATGGTCGAAAAGGGCATGAAGGTGGCGCTGATCGAGCGCAAGTTCCTCGGCGGCACCTGCGTCAATGCCGGCTGCATGCCGACGAAGACGCTGGTCGCCAGCGCCCGCGCCGCCCATGTCGCAAGAAGCGGCGCCGTTTACGGCGTCAATATCCCAGGCGAGATCGCCATCGACATGAAGGTGGTCAGGGCCCGTGCCGAAACCGTGACCATGAACGCCCGCAACGGCCTGATCGGCTGGTTCGCCGGCATGGACGGCATGACCGTAATCTACGGCCACGCCCGTTTCGAGGACCCGAAGACCGTCAGCGTCAACGGCGAGACGCTGACCGCACCGCGCATCTTCCTCAATGTCGGGGCACGCCCCGTCATCCCCGACCTGCCCGGCGTCAACGATATCGACTATCTCACCAGCACCTCGATCATCCATCTCGACACGCTGCCACGGCATCTGGCCGTCATCGGCGGCAGTTATATCGGGCTGGAATTCGCGCAGATGTATCGCCGCTTCGGCGCCGAAGTCAGCGTCATCGAGCATGGCCCGAAGCTCGCATCGCGTGAGGATGAGGATATTTCAGACGCGATCGCCGATGTCCTGCGCTCGGAGGGCATCGATATTCATACCGGCGTCAGCGACATCGCCTTTTCCAGGAACAGCGACGGAATAACGGTCGCCACCGATTCAGCGAGGATCGATGCGAGCCATGTGCTGATCGCCACCGGCCGCAAGCCGAACACCGACGATCTCGGCCTCGATGCCGCCGGCGTCGTCACCGACAAGCATGGCTATATCACCGTCGACGACAGGCTTGCCACCAATGTTGACGGCATCTGGGCGCTCGGCGACTGCAATGGCCACGGCGCCTTCACCCACACCTCCTACAATGATTTCGAGATCGCCGCCGCCAATCTGCTCGACGGCGACGACCGCAAGGTCTCGAGCCGCATCCTGGCCTATGCGCTTTATATCGACCCGCCGCTTGGCCGCGTCGGCATGACGGAAAAGCAGGCGCGCGCCTCCGGACGCAAGATCATGATCTCGACCCGGCCGATGAGCCGCGTCGGCCGCGCCAACGAGCGCGGCGAGACCAAGGGCTTCATGAAAGTGATCGCCGACGCCGAGACTAAAAAAATCCTCGGTGCGGCGATCCTCGGCATCGAAGGCGACGAGGTGATCCACGGCATCGTAGACGCGATGAATGCGGGAACGACGTATCCCGCATTGCAATGGTCGGTGCCGATCCATCCGACGGTGTCGGAGCTGATCCCGACGCTGCTTGGGGATTTGAAGCCGGTTTAGCGATGAATTGATGCTTCGAAATCGACAGCTGGAGGCGGGCTGAGTGTCTATCGAACTGCTGATCGAGCATTACGGCCTGTTGGCGATTTTTCTGGGTGCAGCCTTCGAAGGCGAAACAGCCGCCTTCCTTGGCGGCGTCATTTCCCACCGCGGGCTGCTGACCTATTGGTCGGCGTCGCTTGCGGCAACGGCAGGATCCTTCGCCGGCGATCAGTTCTGGTTCTTCGCCGGCCGTTATGCGGCTCGATGGGGTCTCGTCCGCCGGCTGATGGAAACACCGGCGCTGGCGCGCGCAACCCGGCTCCTGGAAAGTTATCCCACAGGCTTCATCCTTGCGTTTCGTTTCCTGGTGGGGTTGCGGACGATCAGCCCGATCGTCATCGGGACAACGCGAATTGCGACCGGTAAATTCATCATCCTGAATGCCGTGGCCGCGCTGGTGTGGGGGCAGTTGTTCACGGCGCTCGGTTATGTGTTCGGGCACGGCATCGAACAGACCTTGGGCCACCTTCCGCTTCACCGCCACCTGTTGATCGCAGTCGGAGCCGCGGCTGTCGTCGCAGCCGCGGCTCTTGCCTTTCGCAAGATGAAACTGAGCGCCAAGCACTCGTAGCGGTATGGCGTCCTAGTCCATCACGATCTGCAGCTTTACGTCGCTCGGCCGCGCCTCGACGGCGCGATCAAACGCCGTGATCGAGTCCTCGAATTTGAAGGTCTCTGATATCAGCGGCTTCAGATCGACGCGTCCCGAGCCGAGCAGCGCGATAGAGCGCTCATACTGGTGCGCATAGCGGAACACCGTCTCGATGCGGATTTCCTTGGTGGATGCCGTCGAGACGTCGAAGCCGATCGGGTTGACCGGCAGGCCGACGACGACGATGACGCCGCCCGGGCGCGGCAGCGCCATGATCGTCTCCCAGGCCTTCGGCGAACCGGAGCATTCGAAGACGACATCGGCGCCCCAGCCGTCGGTCAGCCGGCCGACCTCTTCGACCAGGTTCTTCTCGCGGATATTGACCGGAATGACACCCTGGTACTGTGCGGCGATATCGAGCTTCGGCTGGGCGAGATCAGCGACAATCGCGCGGGAGCAGCCGCCGGCAAGGGCCGCGATCGCCACCATCGTGCCGATCGGCCCGGCGCCGAGGACGACGGCAGTGTCGCCCGGCACAATTTTCGCCTTGCTCGCCGCCTGCATGCCGACGGCAAAGGGCTCGACCATGGCGCCTTCGGCAAAGCTGACATTGTCGGGCAGCTTGAAGGTGTAATTGGCGGGATGCACGACCTCCGGCGTCAGCACGCCGTGGATTGGCGGGGTCGCCCAGAAGGTGACGGCCGGGTCGATATTGTACATGCCGAGCCGGCTTGCCTTGGAATTCGGATCGGGAATGCCAGGCTCCATGCAGACGCGGTCGCCGACTTTCAGATGGGTGACGCCGGCGCCGACCTCGACCACCGTGCCCGCCGCCTCATGGCCGAGCACCATCGGCGCGTTGACGACGAAAGGGCCGATCTTGCCGTGCGTGTAATAATGCACGTCCGAACCGCAGACGCCGACCGTGTGGATCCTGATCTTCACCTCGCCGGGGCCGGTTTCGAGCGGCAGATCGATATCGCGGAGCGCAAGCTCATGCTGGCGCTCGAGGACAAGCGCGCGGACTTTGGTCATCGTCGGTTTCCTTCCCTAGTGGCTTGCCCATGACTCCATCGGGCAGCGTTGAAGCTGACTATAAAGCCCGAAGCCTTTCCAATTCAACCAGATTGCGAAGGCTTTTGCTCAACAAATGATAAAATGCTCACTCGGACCTGCCGAGGCTCAGTGCTGGCGGCGGCCCATCGGGTAACTGCGCCAGCCTGGTCCAACGGCGAGCGGCCTCGTAAGGGCATTTATAAGATTTTTATATAGATGGCCTGTCGTCCGTCTCGAACCTTTATGCGCTTCGGCTCCATATTGATGGCCGAGAGATCGAAAGATCATCTCCACGCCAGAAAGCATGAAAGGCGGCCCCCCAGCGCCCTTTGTCTTGTCTGACTCCAAGAAGAACAACAGGAGTCACGATCATGATGGATATCATTCTACTTGGCACGGCGATCATATTCTTTGCGCTGTGCTTTGCCTACACCCGAGCCTGCGACAGGCTTTGACCGGAGAAACGACGATGACCCTCGATTATGTCTTGAGCGGTGCCGTGACCGTGTTTCTCACCCTTTACCTCACCTATGCTCTCCTTCGCCCAGAACGCTTTTGAAGAGAACTGGCGCTTCTACAGGTCGCGCATGCGCGAGCGAGAAGCAGCCGGGAATTGAAAGTTACCCCAAATGACCCTCAACGGATGGCTTCAGATCCTGCTTTACTGCGGGATCGTCCTCGTGCTCGTCAAACCGCTCGGCGGTTACATGACGCGTGTCTACAATGGCGAGCGCACATTCCTGTCCCCGGTCCTCGTTCCGATCGAACGGGGGCTTTACGCCATTGCCGGCACCAGCGAGCGCGAGGAGCAGCATTGGACCTCCTATGCCTTCGCGATGCTGATGTTCAACCTGCTCGGCGTCCTCGTCCTCTACGCGCTCCTGCGCCTGCAGGACGTCTTGCCCTATAATCCGGCCGGCATGGCCGCCGTCCCGCCGGAGCTTTCGTTCAACACCGCCGTCAGCTTTCCCACAAACACCAACTGGCAGAATTACGGGGGCGAGAGCACCATGTCGTACCTCACCCAAATGGCCGGCTTCACGGTGCAGAACTTCCTGTCGGCYGCGACCGGCATGGCAATCGCTGTCGCCTTCATCCGTGCCTTCGCACGGGCGTCGGGCAAGGCGATCGGCAATTTCTGGGTCGATATGATCCGCGGCACGTTCTACATCCTGCTGCCGATCTGCATCGTGCTGACCATCGTCTACGTCTATCTCGGCGTGCCGCAGACGCTTGGCGCCTATGTCAATGCGACCACGCTCGAAGGCGCGCAGCAGACGATTGCCGTCGGCCCCGTCGCCTCGCAGCTTGCGATTAAGATGCTCGGCACCAACGGCGGCGGCTTCTTCAACGCCAATTCGGCCCATCCGTTCGAAAATCCCGACGCGATCTCCAATCTCATCCAGATGGTCTCGATCTTCGCGATCGGCGCGGCTTTGACCAACGTCTTCGGCCGCATGGTCGGCAACCAGCGCCAGGGCTGGGCGATCCTTGCCACGATGGGCGTGCTGTTCGTCGCCGGCGTCATCGTCACCTATTGGGCTGAAGCTGCCGGCAACCCGCTGATGCATGCCTTCGGTCTTGGCGGCGGCAATATGGAAGGCAAGGAAGTCCGCTTCGGCGTCGCCCTGTCATCGCTGTTTGCGGTCATTACCACGGCCGCCTCCTGCGGCGCGGTCAATGCCATGCATGGCAGCTTTACCGCGCTTGGCGGCCTGATCCCGCTGATCAACATGCAGCTCGGCGAGATCATCGTCGGCGGTGTCGGCGCGGGCTTCTACGGCATCCTGCTCTTCATCATCGTCGCCGTCTTCGTCGCCGGCCTGATGGTCGGCCGCACGCCGGAATATCTCGGCAAGAAGATCGAGGCGAAGGAAATGAAAATGGCCGTTCTCGCCATCCTCTGCCTGCCGCTCGCCATGCTGGTCTTCACCGCGATCGCCACCGTGCTGCCTTCCGCCGTCGCCTCCGTCGGCACCGCCGGCCCGCACGGTTTCTCCGAGATTCTCTATGCCTATACGTCGGCTGCGGCCAACAACGGCTCGGCATTCGGCGGCCTGACCGGCAATACGCCCTGGTACAACATCACTCTCGGCATCGGCATGCTCGCTGGCCGCTTCCTGGTCATCATCCCGGCGCTTGCAATCGCCGGCTCGCTGATCGCCAAGAAGACGGTCCCAGCCTCGGCGGGCACCTTCCCGACGGACGGTCCGCTCTTCGTCGGCCTTCTCGTCGGCACGATCCTGATCGTCGGCGGTCTGACCTTCTTCCCGGCACTCGCGCTCGGCCCTGTCGTCGAGCACCTGGTCATGATCGCCGGCCAGACCTTCTGAGGTGATGCCATGATCCTCCGTCACAGGCTTCGCAACGCCTTCCACCCTCGTCCCGGTGCGCCGGGACGAGGGAATGGCCCGACGGCCCGCGCCTCCGACATCATCCTGGTGATGATGGCAGGCCTCCTCGTCATCGTCGCCGCATTCAAGATCTTACAGGGCTGACCGGCCGCCGGTTCGCCACCCTCGTTTCAAAGCTGGAGTCTCTTATGAGCCAGGCAAAATCCGCGAGTATCATGGATAGTCGCATCCTCATTCCGGCCGTGGGCGCCGCTTTCAAGAAGCTGAACCCCCGCGCGCTTGCCAGAAACCCGGTCATGTTCGTCGTGGCCACGGTCTCGGTGCTGACCACCGTCCTCTTCCTGCGCGATCTCGTAGCAGGCAACGGTAATCTCGGCTTCTCGTTCCAGATCAATCTCTGGCTCTGGTTTACCGTGCTCTTTGCCAATTTCGCCGAAGCCGTCGCCGAAGGCCGCGGCAAGGCGCAGGCGGATTCGCTGCGCAAGGCGCGCACCGAAACCCAGGCGAAGCTGCTCACCGCCAACAATGGCAGCGGCTACCGCATGGTGCCGGGCACCAGCCTCAAGGTCGGCGATCTCGTGCTCGTCGAGGCCGGTGACATCATCCCCTCGGACGGCGAGGTGATCGAAGGTGTGGCCTCCGTCAACGAAGCGGCGATAACAGGCGAATCCGCCCCTGTCATCCGCGAATCCGGCGGCGACCGCTCGGCCGTTACCGGCGGCACGCAGGTGCTGTCCGACTGGATCCGTGTCCGCATCACCGCGGCTGCCGGCTCGACCTTCATCGACCGGATGATTGCGCTCGTCGAAGGTGCGGAACGCCAGAAGACGCCGAACGAGATCGCGCTCAACATCCTGCTCGCCGGCATGACGCTGATCTTCGTGCTCGCCACCGCGACGATCCCGAGCTTTGCCATCTATGCCGGCGGCTCGATCCCGATCATCGTGCTCGTCGCCCTCTTCGTCACCCTGATCCCGACGACGATCGGCGCGCTGCTGTCGGCAATCGGCATCGCCGGCATGGACCGCCTCGTCCGCTTCAACGTGCTCGCCATGTCCGGCCGCGCGGTCGAAGCCGCCGGCGACGTCGACACACTGCTGCTCGACAAGACGGGCACGATCACGCTCGGCAATCGCCAGGCGACGAGCTTTCGTCCGGTCCGCGGCGTTTCCGAACAGGATCTCGCCGATGCCGCCCAACTCGCCTCGCTTGCCGACGAAACGCCGGAAGGTCGTTCCATCGTCGTGCTCGCCAAGGAGAAATACGCGATCCGCGGCCGCGACATGGCAAGTCTGAAAGCAAGCTTCGTGCCCTTCACCGCCCAGACCCGCATGAGCGGCGTCGATCTCGAAGGAGCCTCGATCCGCAAGGGTGCGGTCGATGCCGTGCTGACCTATGTCAACGGCGACGCGTCCTCGAAAAACGGCAGCGAGGTCGTGCGCGAACTGCAGTCGATCGCCGACGAAGTCGCCAAATCAGGCGGCACGCCGCTGGCCGTTGCCCGCGACGGCAGGCTGCTCGGCGTCATCCAGCTGAAGGATATCGTCAAGGGCGGCATCCGCGAGCGCTTCACCGAGCTGCGTCGCATGGGCATCCGCACGGTGATGATCACAGGCGATAACCCGCTGACGGCAGCCGCCATCGCAGCCGAAGCCGGCGTCGACGACTTCCTCGCCCAGGCAACGCCGGAGATGAAGCTGGCGCTGATGCGCGAAGAACAGTCGAAGGGCAAGCTTGTCGCCATGTGCGGCGACGGCACCAACGATGCGCCCGCACTTGCCCAGGCCGATGTCGGCGTCGCCATGAACACCGGCACCGTCGCCGCCCGCGAGGCCGGCAACATGGTCGATCTCGATAGCGATCCGACGAAGCTCATCGAGATCGTCGAGATCGGCAAGCAGCTCCTGATGACGCGCGGCGCGCTGACGACGTTTTCGATCGCCAACGACATTGCCAAGTACTTCGCCATCATCCCGGCGATGTTCCTGACCTTGTACCCGCAGCTCGGCGTGCTCAACATCATGGGATTGTCGACGCCGCAAAGCGCCATCCTCTCGGCGATCATCTTCAATGCGCTGATCATCATCGCGCTGATCCCGCTGTCGTTGAAGGGTGTCCGCTACCGTCCGATCGGCGCCGGCGCGCTGCTGTCGCGCAACCTACTGATTTATGGTGCCGGCGGCATCATCGTCCCCTTCATCGGCATCAAGGCGATCGACATGGCTGTCGCAGCCCTCGGCCTCGCCTAAGGCCTGGAGCCATCCCGGTTCCGAGAGGATCGGAACCGGAGCTCTTCGCAAAAGAACACTCCAAGGAGTAAGACAATGTTGAAAGAACTTCGTCCGGCGGTCGTCATGATCGTTGCCACCACCGCCATAACCGGCCTTCTCTATCCGCTCGCCATGACGGGTGCTGCCCAGGCCCTCTTCCCGACCCAGGCGAACGGCAGCCTGATCGAGAACAACGGCCAGGTGATCGGCTCGACGCTGATCGGCCAGGCCTTCACCAGCGACAAGTATTTCCACGGCCGCCCTTCGGCCGCCGGCGACGGCTACAATGCGGCCGCCTCCAGCGGCTCTAACCTCGGCCCGACCAGCCAGAAGCTGATCGACCGCGTCAAGGGTGATTACGAGGCAGCCAAGGCGGCGAACCCGACGGCCGAAGTCCCCGCCGACCTCGTCACCGCTTCGGGCAGCGGCCTCGACCCCCATATCTCGCCGGAAGCGGCCTATTTCCAGGTACCGCGCGTCGCCAAGGCACGCAGCATGGATGAAGCAAAGGTCAAGGCACTGGTCGACGGCGCCGTTCAAGCCCGCGAGCTCGGCATTCTCGGCGAACCTACGGTCAATGTTCTGGCGTTGAACCAGACCCTTGATGCTTCTATGACTCAGTGACCCTGCCAGGCTGGGCGCACCCGTTCCTTCCCATCCGCGGTAGCGCCCGTCCCGGCAGGCATTTGCAGAAAGACCATACGCATGCCAGACGACAATCGCGACCAGGCCGGCAGGCCCTCGCCCGATGCGCTTCTCGAAAAAGCCCGGGCTGAAACGCGCGGCCGTCTGAAGATCTTTCTGGGTGCCGCCCCCGGTGTCGGCAAGACCTATGAGATGCTCGTCTCCGGCCGCGCCAAGATCGCCGACGGTCTCGACGTCGTCATCGGCGTCGTCGAAACCCACGGCCGCAAGGAGACCGAGGCGCTCGTCGCCGGCTTCGAGATCATCCCCCGCGTCGAAATCAGCTACAAGGGCCGGCCGCTCGAGGAAATGGACCTCGACGGCATCCTCGCCCGCAGGCCGGATCTCGTGCTGGTCGACGAACTCGCCCACACCAATGCAGAGGGCAGCCGCCATCCGAAGCGCTATCTCGACGTCAAGGAATTGCTCGATCGCGGCATCGACGTCTATACGACGCTGAACATCCAGCACGTCGAAAGCCTGAACGACGTCGTTTCACAGATCACCCGCATCCGTGTGCGCGAGACGGTGCCGGACTCGATCATCGACCTTGCCGACGACGTCGAGATCATCGATCTGACGCCGGATGATCTGATCAAGCGGCTGCATGACGGCAAGGTCTATATGGCGCGCACGGCCGAGCGGGCGCTCACCAACTACTTCACCCCTGGCAACCTGACGGCGCTGAGGGAACTCGCACTGCGCAAAACTGCCCAGCGCGTCGACGATCAGTTGCTCACCCACATGCAGGCCCATGCCATATCAGGCCCCTGGGCGGCGAGCGAGCGCGTTCTCGTCTCGGTCGACCACCATCCGCGCTCAGCGTCACTGGTGCGCTACGCCGCCCGCATGGCCTCGCGCCTGCGCGCGCCTTGGGCTGCCGTCTATATCGAGACCAACCGCTCGATCAATCTGAGCGAGGCCGAGCGTGACACGGTCGCCTCGACGCTGCGCCTTGCCGAGCAGCTCGGCGGCGAGGCGATCACCCTTCCCGGCCGCGAAGTGGCCGAAGAGCTCGTTCGTCATGCCACCGCCAATAACGTCACCCACATCGTCATCGGCGCCCCGAAGAAGCCGACATGGCGCGACTGGTGGAGCCGCTCGACCACCGACGAGTTGATCCGCAGGGCCGGAGAGATCAGCGTCCACGTCATTTCAGGCAACGAGAAGGACGGCACCACCACGCGCGGCGTCAAGGCCGCCGTCACCGCGCCGCCACTGGATTTCAGAGCCTACCTGCTGGCGACCGGCTATGTCGCCATCGCGCTCGGCGTCAGCGTCGTGCTCGACCAGGTGCTCGACGTGCGCAACCTCGCCCTCGTCTTCCTGATGGCGGTCTTGACCTCGGCCGTCGTCCACGGCCTGCGGCCGGCCCTTTACAGCTGCATCCTCAGTGCGCTGTCCTTCAACTTCTTCTTCCTGCCGCCGCGCTACACGCTGACGATCAGCGATCCGGAAAGCGTGCTGGCGCTCTTCTTCTTCCTGGGCGTCGCCATCATCGCCAGCAACCTGACCGCAACCGTGCAGCGCCAGGCCGCCGCCGCCCGCCAGCGGGCGCGCACGACCGAAGACCTCTATCTCTTCTCGAAAAAGCTCGCCGGCACCGGCACGCTCGACGACGTGCTCTGGGCGACCGCCTTCCAGCTCGCCTCGATGCTGAAGGTCCGCGTCGTGCTGCTGCTGCCGGAAGAAGGCACCATTGCGGTCAAGGCCGGTTATCCGCCCGACGACACGCTCGACGATGCCGATATCGCCGCCGCCCGCTGGGCCTGGGAACACAATCACGCCGCCGGCCGCGGCGCCGACACCCTGCCCGGCGCCAAGCGCCTCTACGTGCCGCTCAGAACCGGGCGCACCGCCGTCGGCGTCATCGGCCTCGACAGCGACCGCCGCGACGGGCCGCTGCTGACGCCGGAGCAACAGCGGCTGCTCGATGCGCTCGCCGACCAGGCGGCCCTTGCCATCGAACGCATCCAGCTTGTCGCCGATGTCGACCGGGCAAGGCTTGGGGCCGAAGCCGACCGGCTGCGCTCGGCGCTGCTCACGTCGATTTCGCACGATCTGAAGACACCGCTTGCCGGCATCCTCGGCGCCGCCGGCACGCTACGCGATTATTTCGCCTCGATGCCGGAGGAGGATCGCAGCGATCTGCTGTCGACCGTCGTCGACGAATCGGAGCGCCTCAACCGCTTCATCGCCAACCTGCTCGACATGACCAAGATCGAATCCGGCGCGATGGAGCCGAACTCCGCGCTGCATTATGCCGGCGATATCGTCGGCAGCGCGCTTCGCCGTGCCGCAAAGATCCTCGACGGCCATAAGACCGAGATGAGCATTCCCGCCGACCTGCCGATGGTGCGCGTCGATCCTGTTCTCTTCGAGCAGGTGATCTTCAACCTGCTCGACAATGCGGCGAAATACGCGCCCGAGGGATCGGTCATCCACATCGAGGGCTGGGCCGATGCCGACAACGTCGTCGTGCAGGTCTCGGACGAAGGCCCGGGTATTCCGCCGGCCGATCTTAACCGCGTCTTCGATACCTTCTACCGCGTGCGCAAGGGCGATCAGGTGCGCGCCGGCACAGGGCTTGGCCTTTCCATCTGCCGCGGCTTCATCGAGGCGATGGGCGGCACGATCACCGCCGGCAACCGAACGGGCCGCCCGGGCGCCGTCTTCACAATCCGCCTGCCGAAACCCAACGACATTCCGAAACTGGATGAACTCAGATGACCGGTTCAGCCGTCAAAATCCTCGTCGTCGACGACGAGCCTCCGATCCGCAAGCTGCTCCGCGTCGGCCTGACCGCGCAGGGCTACGAGGTGCGCGAGGCGCCAAACGCCAGCGCTGCCCGCCAGTCGGTCGCCGACGACATACCCGATCTCATCGTGCTTGACCTCGGCCTGCCCGACACGCCCGGGCATGACCTCTTACAGGCGTGGCGCGAGGAAGGGCTTTCCATGCCCGTCGTCATTCTGTCCAGCCGCACCGACGAGGCCGGCATCGTCAAGGCGCTGGAAAGCGGCGCCGACGATTACGTCACCAAGCCCTTCGGCATCAACGAGCTCGGCGCCCGCATCCGCGTGGCGCTGCGCCACCGCCTGCAGCAGCAGGGCGAAAAGGCGATCTTCCAGACCGGCGGACTGTCGATCGATCTTGTCAAGCGCATCGTCAAGATCGACGGCCAGGAAATAAAGCTGTCGCCGAAGGAATACGACATCCTGCGCGTGCTCGCCCAGCATGCCGGCAAGGTGCTGACACACCAGTTTCTTCTAAAGCAGGTATGGGGGCCGGCTGCGGATGTGCAGTATCTGCGCGTCTATATCAGGCAGCTGCGGCAAAAGGTCGAGCAGCTTCCGGACCAGCCGCACTATATCACCACCGAGACCGGCGTCGGCTACCGACTCAGGGAACCGGACTGACCTCCCTTCCCTCCCGCTGCCCGAACAATATCGAGCCGAACAGCATCGAGAATGACATGAACCTTCCCAACATCATCCGGCCGGAACACACCTTCATCGGCGTGTCGGCGCCGACCAAATGGCGCGCGCTGCAGACCATCGCCGACAAGGCCGCCAAGGCTTTCTCCGTCGACGGCCAGACCATCCTGAAGGCGCTCGAAGCGCGTGAGAAGCTCGGCTCCACCGGCATCGGCAACGGTATCGCCATCCCGCATGCGGCAATCGACAACATGACCAGCCCGCGCGGCCTTCTCCTCCGCTTCGCCCAGCCGCTGGATTTCGAGGCGATCGACGATATCCCGACCGACATCGCCTTCGTGCTGCTCTTCGCAGAAAACAATCGCGGCGAATATCTGAACGTGCTTTCCGCCATCGCCAGGCGGCTGCAATCGGATGGTGTGCTTGCCGCCATGCGAAAGGCAAAGACGGTCGACGAATTCTATTCCGATTTCATCGCCGATTCATGGGGGTGACGGCATTGTTCTAAATTAAAAAAGGCGCGGCCCGAAGGTCGCGCCCTCTCGTCTGCAATCAGACTGTCTTAAAAATCGCGCTGGAAGCGCAGGAAGCCGAACACGTCGTCGTCGCCTTCGTCCTCATCGTGATATTGCACGCTGAGCTTCGTACGCAGATCGTCGACGATCTGGTAGTCGATGGTGACACCGGTGGTATAGGCGCTGCCGCCGGTGAAGCCGTTGCCGTCAGCCTCGAGAGCGATGTTTTCGAAGTACTGGAAGCCGGGAGTGACCTTCCACTTGTCGTTGATCTTCAAGGCATACTCTGCTGCGATCGTCCATTCGGACTCTTCGTAGTAGTAGTTGGCGCCGCTTGCCCATACGCCGGCAATGCCGAGCGTGCCCGGGCCGATGTCGGCATAGACGATACCGCGGACAGCGACTTCGCTGGTGTCGGTGTCATAACCGGCAAGCAGGTAAGCGCTGATGGCGCCGGCCTTGTAGGAGACCTGGCCTGCGACACCATAGTTGTTCGGGCCGTCGCCCGGCTTGGTGGCGTAGTCTTCTTCCAGTTCGTCGACCGAGATGCCGGCTGCGAAAGCGCCATTCTCGTACTGATAACGGATCGAGTTGTGGTTCGTCTCGTTGCTGGCGAGCGTATCGGTCTCGCCGCTCATGTCGTCGTCCCACCAGCTATACAGCATACCGACGCGGAAACCGGCGATATCGATGTAGCCCTCATCGAGCAATGCTTCCTGGTCGGAGGCATCGTCGACATTGTAACGCAACGTGATGACGCCGGTGAGCGTGCCGTACTCGGTGTCGTTCTTGGCCTGGAAGGTGACCTGACCGCGAGTCCAGAAGTCTACGTCGGAGTCGCCGGAAATATGGTCACCGAAACGCACTTCGGTACGGATGTAACCGCCGATCGAAAGGCATGTTTCCGTCCCCGGAATATAAAAATAGCCGGTACCGTAGGCGTCGCAAACGCGAACATATTCCACGGGCTCGGGTTCCGCCGCCACGATGGCGTCGGCTGCGCGGGCTCCGGAGGCCGCGGCAAGGGCGGCAACGGAGGCAAAAAGGATAGTCCTGATATTCATTTTGAATGGCCCTTAACAGGTTTGGAATGCGAGGCGCACTTCAAGGGTTGCCCCCGCGTTGCGGTCGGCGAATACGACCGCAACGGAGGCCATATAGGAATCCGCAAGTGCCATCGCGGCAAAATCTTGGCAAAAATCAGCAGCACCATGTCGTTTTCGTGGAGGAACTGTGGCCAAAAAAACACGACCTACCCTGCGGCAGTACGGCTGGCGGCCAATTGGCCGCGGCCAACTTCGGCACGTCCATTTCCAAATGGGCTGTTAAATGGAATGGCATTCTAACAGCCATGCCGGAACCGGAAGAACCTTTGTTTCATTATACGACTGACTTGATAGAGTTAAGACAGAAAACAGGAGGGTTCCCCATGCAGACACAACGGCTCACCCGGCTCCTCGCGGCGGCGGTCATGGCAGGCAGCTTCGCGATCGGAAGCATTGCTCCGGCATTCGCGGATCAGACGCTGCTTAACGTTTCCTACGATCCGACCCGCGAATTGTATAAGGATTTCAATGCCGCCTTTGCCGCCAAGTGGCAAAAGGACAGCGGTGAGACGGTGACGATCCAGGCTTCGCATGGCGGTTCCGGCGCCCAGGCCCGCTCCGTCATCGACGGCCTCGACGCCGACGTCGTGACGCTTGCCCTCGAAGGCGATATCGACGCCATCGCCAAGGCGACCGGCAAGATCCCGGCCGACTGGAAGACCAAGTTCCCCAACAATTCGACGCCTTATACGTCGACGATCGTCTTCCTCGTCCGCAAGGGCAACCCGAAGGGCATCAAGGATTGGGGCGACCTGGTCAAGGACGACGTGCAGGTCATCACCCCGAACCCGAAGACATCGGGCGGCGCCCGCTGGAACTTCCTTGCCGCCTGGGCCTGGGCCAAGCAGGCAAATGGCGGCGACGAAGCCAAGGCGCAGGATTACGTTTCCAAGCTGCTTCAGCACGTCCCGGTTCTCGACACCGGCGCTCGCGGCGCCACGACCACCTTCGTCCAGCGCGGCCTCGGCGATGTGCTGCTCGCCTGGGAAAACGAAGCCTATCTTTCGCTCAAAGAGCTCGGTCCCGACCAGTTCGAGATCGTGACCCCGGCTTTCTCCATCCGCGCCGACCCGCCGGTGGCCATCGTCGACGGCAATGTGGACAAGAAGGGCACGCGCAAGGTCGMCGAAGCCTATCTCAACTACCTTTATTCGGACGAAGGCCAGAAGATTGCCGCCAAGCACTACTATCGGCCGATCAAGCCGGAAGCTGCCGATCCGGCTGACATCGCCCGCTTCCCGAAGCTGACACTGGCGACCATCGACGACTTCGGCGGCTGGAAGAGCGCACAGCCCAAATTCTTCGGCGACGGCGGCGTATTTGACCAAATCTACAAGCCGGCCCAATAATAGACTTCATGAAAGCACATAGCCCCACGCGGTGGCGGTTCAAACGGCCGAGCGTCATTCCTGGTTTCGGAATGGCGCTCGGCCTTACCTTGACCTGGCTCACCCTTCTGATCCTCATCCCGCTCTCGGGCCTTGCCGTCCGGTCGAGCGCGCTCGGCTGGGAGAAATTCTGGTCGATCGCGCTCGATCAGCGCACGCTGAACGCACTGCGCATCAGCTTCGGCAGCGCCTTCATCGCCGCGATCGTCAATGCCGTGTTTGGCATCGTCCTCGCCTGGGTGCTGGTCCGTTACCGTTTCCCCGGCAAGCGCATCATCGATGCCATGGTCGACCTGCCCTTCGCSCTGCCGACCGCCGTKGCCGGCATCGCACTGGCGACGCTCTACGCGCCGAACGGCTGGATCGGCCAGTTCCTGACACCGCTCGGCATCAAGATCGCCTTCACGCCTGCCGGTATCGTCGTGGCGCTGATCTTCGTCGGCCTGCCCTTCGTGGTGCGCACCGTGCAGCCCGTCATGGAGGAAATCGACAAGGAAGTGGAGGAGGCCGCGGCAACGCTCGGCGCCAACCGCTTCCAGACGATTTTCCGCGTGCTGCTGCCGGGGCTGGCGCCCGCCGTGCTCACCGGCTTCGCGCTCGCCTTTGCCCGCGGCGTTGGCGAATACGGCTCGGTCATCTTCATCGCCGGCAACCTGCCGTTCAAATCGGAGATCGCGCCGCTGCTGATCATCATCAAACTCGAAGAGTATAATTACGCGGCAGCGACGGGCATTGCGGCGATCATGCTGGTCCTCTCGTTCGCCCTGCTGCTGGTCATCAATCTCATCCAGAGCTGGAGCAGGCGGAGGTACGGCTATGGCGCTTGATGCGACCGCTCAACCGGCGAAGCTGCGGTCGGTGACCACCGAAAACAGGATCGCGCGCTTCACCCTGATCATCCTCTCGCTGGTCTTCCTGCTGCTGATCCTGCTTCTGCCGCTCGCCGCCGTCTTCGTCGAGGCCTTCCGCAAGGGAGCCGGCCCTTTCTTCGAAGCGCTCGCAGACGCCGAGACCTTCTCGGCGATCCGCCTGACGCTGATCGTTGCCGGCGTCAGCGTGCCTCTTAACCTCGTCTTCGGGGTCGTCGCCGCCTGGGCGATCGCCAAATTCGAGTTCAAGGGCAAGGCCTTCCTGACGACGCTGATCGACCTGCCCTTCTCGGTCTCACCTGTCATTTCGGGCCTGGTCTTCGTTCTGCTGTTCGGCGCCAATACCTGGCTCGGCCAGTGGTTCAGCGCTCACGACATCAAGATCCTGTTTGCCGTCCCGGGGTTGATCCTCGCCACCATGTTCGTCACCTTCCCCTTCGTCGCCCGCGAGCTGATCCCGCTGATGCAGGAACAGGGAACGGCCGACGAGGAGGCCGCCCTTTCGCTCGGCGCCAGCGGCTGGCAGACCTTCTGGCACGTGACGCTGCCGAATATCAAATGGGGCCTGCTCTATGGCGTGCTTCTCTGCAACGCCCGCGCCATGGGCGAATTCGGCGCCGTCTCGGTGGTGTCGGGCCACATCCGCGGCCAGACGAACACCATGCCGCTGCAGGTGGAAATTCTCTACAACGAGTATAATTTCACCGGCGCTTTTGCCGTCGCGACACTTTTGGCCTTGCTCGCGCTCGTGACTCTTGTTTTGAAGACGCTGCTGGAAATGCGCTATAGCGCGGAAATCGCCGCCAGCCGGCGGCACTGAAGGAATTGGAATGGAAGTACGCGTTCAAAACATTCGCAAGGAATTCGATCGTTTTCCGGCGCTGCACGATGTCTCGCTCGACATCCGCTCCGGCGAGCTGATCGCACTGCTCGGCCCTTCGGGCTCCGGCAAAACGACATTGCTGCGGCTGATCGCCGGCCTCGAAAGCCCGACGGAGGGGCTGATCTTCTTCGGCGACGAGGATGCCTCGAAGAAGACTGTGCAGCAGCGCAATATCGGCTTCGTCTTCCAGCACTATGCACTTTTCCGCTACATGACGGTGCTCGAAAACGTCTCCTTCGGCCTCAAGGTCAGAAACAGCGCGCGGCGGCCGCCGAAGGCCGATATCCGCAGGCGGGCGCTCGAACTGCTCGACCTCGTCCAGCTTTCCGGTCTCGAAAAACGCTACCCAGCCCAGCTTTCCGGCGGCCAGCGCCAGCGCGTGGCGCTCGCCCGCGCCATGGCCGTGGAGCCGAACGTGCTGCTGCTCGACGAGCCTTTCGGCGCGCTCGACGCCCAGGTGCGCAAGGATCTGCGCAAATGGCTGCGCGATATCCACGACCGTACCGGACACACCACCGTCTTCGTCACCCACGACCAGGATGAGGCGCTGGAGCTTGCCGACCGCGTCGTGGTCATGAGCCAGGGCGCGATCGAACAGGTCGGCACACCGGACCAAGTCTACGACAATCCGAATTCTCCCTTCGTCTTCGGCTTCATCGGCCAGTCGAACTGCCTGCAGGTCGAGATATCAGACGGCGACATTCGATTCGAAGGCCGCTCGCTCGGCCTCAATGCCGAGGGCGAACCGGATGGCACGGCGCAGCTCTACTTCCGCCCGCACGATGTCAGGCTCTGCGAATCAGCCGAAAACTGTATCGCCGGCCAGCCGGTCTCAAGCCGCCGCGTGGCAGGCACCCGCCATATCGAATTGGATATCGGCAACGACCGCCCGCATATCGAGATCGAATTGCCGCCGAGCGAAGCTGAAAGGCTTGACCGCAACCGGGTAGCCTTCAAGCCAACCCGCTGGAAACTGTTCCGCAGCTGATGGAGATTGGGCCTCCCGCCCACAGCGCCGCGACTTTTTGAGAGCCGCAAAAGACGCTGTAACACTTTGAATTGCTGGGATACTTTTATCCTTGGATCGATTCCGATCTCAAGAATTTTGCAATGGCTCGCCGCCGGAATCGTATTTGGCGAGAGTCTCTTAAGGTTTTTGTTATCTAAGGTTGTTTGTATTTCAGTCATATGACGAGTAAAACGTTTTCGCTTAATCATTAAGGGCTGGACTAATCCCATAGGAGGCACCTGGCGTTGAGGGCGGAGATTTCCTTTGGAAAATCCCTGATCGGGATTTTGTTCGTAGGACTGGCAGCAGCAAGCTGCACAACGACATCGAAACCGGCGGGAACGGCGGCGAACACCAAGACGAAGCAGGGCCAAGCGGCGAAAGTCACGTTCAATTATACGGCCAAAGACCGCGAGTGCCTGCAGCGCGCGATGTATTTTGAATCGCAGCATTCGGACGAAGACGGCTACATGGCTGTCGGGACCGTCGTCATGAACAGGCTCACCTCCGGCGCCTATCCCACATCGATCTGCGGCGTCGTGGCCCAGAAAAGGCAGTTCGCGCCCGGCGTGATGACGCGCGAAGTCAAGCCGCAGGCGGAAACTGAGCTTGCCACCGCTGCCGATGCAATCCTTGTTAAAGGCGCACGCCATCCTGCGGTGAAGGACGCGATGTTCTTCCACACGGATGGGCTGAAATTCCCTTACGACAACATGCACTATGTGACGGTTGCC
Source organism: Rhizobium sp. 01N447_2 (assembly GCF_056399245.1). Taxonomy (NCBI): domain Bacteria; kingdom Pseudomonadati; phylum Pseudomonadota; class Alphaproteobacteria; order Hyphomicrobiales; family Rhizobiaceae; genus Rhizobium; species Rhizobium sp. 01N447_2. Next base: position 32,188 of record NZ_JBFTQY010000045.1, on the reverse strand, counting down.
GGCGGCAACGCCTTCTACGAGAAGCGCGACTCCAACGGCATGCTTGAAACGCCGCCGCCGCTGCCTTCCTACGAGGTGGCGATGAACTATGTGCCCGGCGAAAGCATGCTGCCACCGCAATTCGAGGCACTGATACCCTCGGCGGTTCCCGTTCCTCTGCCGGCTCCAGACCCCATGGCGACGGCGAGCACGGGGCAGATGCGGATAATGGCGCCGGTGACCGCGCCGGAAACATCACCGGTAACATCGGTCGAGCCCGAGCCGGGAATGCCCATTGCGATCCCGATTCCACGCCCCGCCTATGACAGCGTGATGCTGCGTGAAAGCCTTCCGACGAACGGCGGTTAAACCGCCCTTCCTGGTTATGTGGTGGAAGCATGTTTTAGTTTCCGCGCAATATCGGACGCGAAAAGTGCGAAGCGGTTTCGGGATAACGACATGCATGAATCAATGACCTGAAGCGCGTCGCATGAATCCGGATTGCCGCGACGCGCTTTAGGCGCGCTCTTCCCAGACCCTCGCCAGTTCCACGATCGTCTTGACCGCCTTTTCCATGTCCTGGCGGCTCACCCATTCCAGCGGTGAGTGGAAGGCATGACCGCCGGCGAAAATGTTCGGGCAGGGCAATCCCATGAAGGAAAGGCGCGAGCCATCCGTGCCGCCGCGGATGCTGCCGCGCACCGGCGTCATGCCGGCCCGGCGCACCGCTTCGATAGCGTTGTCGACGATCTCCGGGTGACGATCGAGCACCACCTTCATGTTGCGATACTGCTCCTTCACCTCAAAACGATAGGTCGAGCCGGGATAGACAGCCATCACCTCCTTGACGATGGCTTCGAGCATCGTTTCCTTCTCCGTGAGACCCTTGTCGGTGAAGTCACGGATGATCAAGCTCAGCGACGCCTTCTCCATCGAACCGGTGACGCCGGTGGGATGGATGAAGCCCTGCTGGCCTTCCGTGGTCTCGGGGGCAATATCCCTCGGCAGCCGGTCGATGATGGCGCCGGCGATCTTGATGGCGTTTTCCATGCGGTCCTTGGCAAAGCCGGGATGGATCGCCACACCTGATATGCTGATCTCGACGCCGTCGGCCGAAAACGTCTCATCCTCGATATGGCCGGCCGTCTCGCCGTCCATCGTATAGGCAAAGTCGGCACCGAGTTTCTTCAGGTCGACCTTGTTGACGCCGCGCCCGACTTCCTCGTCGGGCGTGAACAGGATCTTGATCGTCCCGTGCCTGATATCAGGATTGCCGACGAGCATCGCAGCCGCGGCCATGATTTCGGCCAGTCCCGCCTTGTCGTCGGCGCCGAGCAATGTCGTCCCATCGGTCGTGACGATGTCGTTGCCGATCTGGTTCTGCAGCTCGGGATGATCGCTGACGCGGATCACCCGGCCCGTGTCGCCGGGAAGGTTGATGTCACCGCCGGCATAGTTCCTGACGATCTGCGGCTTGACATCAGTGCCGCTGAAATCGGGCGCCGTATCCATGTGCGAGCAGAAACAGATGACCGGCACCGCCTTGTCGCTATTGGCCGGAATGGTCGCGTAGACATAGCCGTGCTCATCGAGATGCGCGTCGGCAAGACCGATCTTCACCAGCTCATCGACCAGAACCCGTCCGAGATCCTTCTGCTTGCCGGTGGTCGGCTGCGTCGACGAGGCAGGGTCGGATTGCGTGTCGATAACGACATAACGGAGAAAGCGGTCAAGAACAGTGTCGGTCATGGCATCCAGTCCAGCAAGATCACACGGACGATATAGCCCTCATGGGCGATGCGGCAAAAGATTTTTCCGCTCGCAGCACGTGAGGAATGACCGTTCAATCCTTTTCATGCACCTCTGTCGGATACCGGAACAGAGACCACATGTGAAACAAGCCTGCCATCGCTGACCTCATGCACGAGGAAGGACGGAGCATCGATCACCGAAAGATCCGCACGGCCTTCCAGCAGAAGCGGATTGGGCGGGCAGAGGGAGCCGCAGGTCTGGACAGGGATCAATCCCAACCGACCGAATGCAGGTCGGTGGACATGGCCGCAGAGAATCGCCAGCGGCAGCCTGTGCATCGTCTCCAGGGTGCCGAGAAGCGCACTGCCGTTCCTGCATCCGATCTGGTCCAGCGTCTCGATGCCGATCTTGAATGGCGGCTGATGCATGAACAGAAGAGCAGGCGTCGTCACGTCGGCAAGCGCGCTCATCAGCCACGGCAGATGCGGCAGGACGTCGCCGTAGCTCTGACCGGCGACGGTTACATCGACACCGAAGAGGGTCAGCCCATCGACGGCTGTCCGGAAATGCATCGGTCCCGTCGCATTGATCGATGGGCCGACGGCGGCAAGTTCGGAACGCATCAATTGCACATCGTCACCATTGCCCGGCAACAGGTGGACAGGGCAGCCCAGCGACCGCAGGCTTTCGGCGACAAGGCGATAGCCGTGCCGCCATCCGTCGTCCACCAGATCTCCGGTGACAACAAGCACATCCGGGCGGAACGTCTTCAGCCACGCTATCGCCCGCTCCAGCGTCCGCAGCGACGAAAGGTCTGGCCCTGCATGGATATCGGATATCTGCGCAACGAGCATATTCTGCCTCCTCGCCTCTGCTGGAGACAATATGCCGAAACCGATAGCGTCAGGCTACCGGCCTCCGACCATTCAGTCGACGCGTTTTCCCTCGGCGTCGAACACATGCAGATACTGGGCCGGGAAGGCCACATTGACCTTCGGCCCCGCTTTCAGCGCGTCGCGGTTCAGCGTGAAGATCTTGAATGGCAGGCCATGCAGGGCAAGGTGCAGGATGATGCCGAAGCCTGTCGGTTCGACGAGTTCCACATCCGCCGCAAGCCCCGCCCCGCCTTCGCTCATCAGCACATGCTCCGGCCGGATGCCGAGCGTCACCTTTGCGCCGTCTGAAAGCGGCAAAGGCTTTGCAAGCGGCACGATCGTGCCGTCCTTCAGCTTCACGCCGCCGGCATCATAGCTGGCCTCGAGGAAATTCRTCCCCGGCGAGCCGATAAAGCCGGCTACAAAGAGATTGGCGGGGCGGTCGTAGAGTTCCAGGGGACTGCCGACCTGCTGGACCACCCCGCCATGCATGGCAACGATCCGGTCCGCCAGCGTCATTGCCTCGATCTGGTCATGGGTCACGTAGATCGAGGTCGCCTTCAGGTCGCCATGCAGTTTCTTGATTTCGGCGCGCATCTGTTCGCGCAGGCGCGCATCGAGGTTGGACAGTGGTTCGTCGAACAGGAAGGCCTTCGGCTGGCGCACGATGGCGCGACCCATGGCGACGCGCTGGCGCTGGCCGCCAGAAAGCGCCTTCGGCCTTCGTTCGAGCAAAGGATCGAGGCCGAGCTTGGCAGCGGCTGCTGCCACCGCGCTTGCAATCTTCTCCTTCGCCACCTTCCGGAGCCTGAGGCTGTAGCTCATATTGCCGGCGACGTTCATATGCGGGTAAAGCGCATAGGACTGGAACACCATGGCGATATCGCGGTCCTTGGGATGCAGTTCGTTCACCCTATTGCCGGCGATGCGGATCTCACCTGATGTGACCTCCTCCAGCCCGGCGATCATGCGCAGCAGCRTGGACTTGCCGCAGCCGGACGGGCCAACGAGCACGACGAATTCGCCGTCCCGGATTTCGAGGTCGACGCCGTGCAGCACCTGCACATGGCCATAGGCTTTGCGGATATTCCGGATATCGATCGATGCCATTTGTTTAACCCTTGACCGCGCCGGCCGTCAGGCCCTGGACGAGATAGCGCTGGATGAGCAGGAAGAAGAGGCCGGCCGGAATGAGGGCCATGACGCCCGCCGCCATCATCTGCCCGAAATCCACCGAGAATTTCGAAACGAAAGTGAGAAGGCCGACCGGGAAGGTCGCCGCGTCATTGCCGTTGATCAGCATCAGCGCGAAGAGCAGCTCGCTCCAGGCGGCCGTGAAAACGAAGCCGAGCGTAGCGGCGATCCCCGGCAGCGTCAGCGGCAGGATGATCTGGCGAAACGCCGTGAACTGCGTCGCCCCGTCGATCTTCGCCGCCTCTTCGAGATCCCTCGGAATGCCGTCGAAGAAGGACTGCATCAGGAAGGTGGCGAAAGGCACGTTGAAGGCGGTGTAGACGATGACGAGCCCGGTCAGGCTGTTGGTCAGATGCAGAGGCGAGAGGATCTTGAAGATCGGCGCCACCAGCATGACCAGCGGGAACATCTGGGTCAGCAGCATCAGGGCGACGATCCAGTATTTTGCCCGGAAGTTGAAACGCGACAGCGCATATCCCGACAGCGAAGCGCAGACCGTTACAGTCACTGCCGTCGAGGCCGAGACGATCAGGCTGTTCTTGAAGAAGGTCGGAAAGGCGCTGTGGCGCAGCACGAAGGCATAGTGATCCCATGTCGTGCGCGACGGCCACATGCGCACGCCCTCGCTATAGAGCAGGTCGTTCGGCGTCACCGAGACCTTGAGCAGCCAGAACAGTGGAAAGAGYGCGAAGGCGATATAGCAGAGGATCGCCAGGCGGTGTGCGACGGTGGGAATGACGGATCGTCTCATGATCTCAATCCTTGTTCAGCAGCGTCTGCCGGAGCAGGATGATCAGCATCGAATAGGCAAGCAGCAGCACGAGCAGCACCAGCGCGATCGCCGAGGCGTAGCCGAAATCGAGCCGCCTGAAGGCTGTCGTGAAGATATAGCTGGCGACGATCTGCGTGCGGTCGGCCGGCCCGCCACTGGTCATGACGACGATGAGATCGGCGAAATTGGAAATCCACACGGTGCGCAGCAGCACGGTGATGGCGATCGTTGGCGCCAGAAACGGCAGGGTGATCGAGCGGAAACGCTGGAACCAGCCGGCGCCGTCGATCGATGCCGCCTCATATAGATCGCGCGGGATCGCCTGCAAGGCGGCCAGCAGCGTAATCGCGAAAAACGGAATGCCCCACCAGACATTGGCGACGATCGGCCCCCACATCGCATAGTTGGGATCAGAAAGGATATTGCCCGGCTCGTGCATCAGCCCGAGCGCAAAGAGCCAGTGCGGGATCGGGCCGATGACGGGATTGAACAGCCAGGCCCAGTTGAGGCCGGCGAGAAAAGACGGCACGGCCCAGGGCAGGAAGACCAGCGCCTGCGCGATTGCTCTGCCTTTAAACGGCTTGTCGAGCAGCAGCGCCAGGATCAGCCCGAAGACGAACTGCAGGACGACGGAGGCGCCTGTCCACCAGAGCGTGTTCCTCAGCGCGCCATAGAAGGCGGCATCGCCGGCAAGCTCGCGGAAATGGTCGAGTCCGATGAAGCCGCCGGAAAACGGATTGAGCAGTTGGATATCGCGGAAGGCGTAGGAAATGCCGACCGTCAGCGGCACCAGCATGACCGCAATGATCAGGATCAGCGACGGCGCGCTATAGAGGTAGGGCTCCGAAGCATCGGCAACGCGACGCAGCCATGGCCTGCGGTCGCGACGCATGTCGAGCGTATCGGCGGAAATGGTCATCGGCCAGAAGTTCCCATTCGCGGCGTTCATGCGCCGTCTGTGTCATCCAAGAAGCGACGGCGGCCCCGTCTCGAAGAGCCGCCGCCGTCAGTCCGTTGCTTATTTCTTGGCGAGGAACTTCTGCTGTGCCTTGGTGAGGTAGTCCGCCCACTGGTCGGCCAGATCCTTTGCCGAGATATCGCCGAGCAATGCCTGCTGCGAGGTCTTGATCGCCAGCGAATCCTTGAAGAAGGCGAATTCCTCGAGGTAGGTCGGCATGACGGTTGGTACCGTGTTCGGGTCCGCCAGTTCCTCGAACCAACCCTTGAACTGGTCACCGGCATAGAAGGGATCCTTCTCGGCCGCCGTATAGGCCGGCAGGGCGCCGATGCGCTTGTTCCACTCGATATTGCCTTCCGGCCCTTCGAGGGTGGCAATCAGCTTCCAGGAGAGATCCTTGTTGCCGCTTGTCGTGAACATCGACCAACCGCCATAGCCGATCGTCGGGAAGGACTTGCCGTCAGGGCCCTTCGGCAGCGGCATGACGCCGAAATCGTCCTTGTTCATGCGTTCGGCGATGGCGATCAGCGCATCGGGATCCTGGTCGAGGAAAGCGCAGGTGCYGGAATAGAAGCCGGCGACGACTTCGTTGAAGCCCCAGTTGACGCTGTCCTTTGGCGCATAGCCCTTCTTGTAGAGATCGACCATCCATTCGATGCCCTTGGCCCAGCCGGGGCTGTTCATCGTCGAGGTGCCGTCATCGTTGAAATACTTGTTCGAGCCGGCCATCGAGGCGGCAAAGATCATCCAGCCATTGAGGCCGCCCGGGCCGCCACGCATGCAGTAGCCGTATTTGCCGGACAGTTTGGAAACCTTCTCCGAAGCGGCGGTAAATTCTTCCAACGTCTTCGGCGGCGCGGCGACGCCGGCTTCCGAAAGCAGCTTCTTGTTGTAAAACATCGCCCTGAGATAGAAGCCGTAGGGCAGCATATAGGCGGTGTTCTTGACGTCGCGGCCGAGCTCGAGCGCGCGCGGCGTCAGCTCCTTGGTATGCTCCCACTTTTCGAGGTAGGGCTCCAGGCTCTCGAGCATGCCGTTATTGGCATAGAGCGACAGCCAGGTATCGGGCATCTCCATCACATCGGGAACGTCGCCGGCGGACACCATGGTCGCGAACTTCTGGAACGCTTCGTTCCAGGGCAGCGAGATGATGTCGACCTTGGTGCCGGGATTGGCGGCTTCGAATTTGCCGACGATCGATTTCAGCGTTTCGGTGCGCTCCGGGCTGGTGATGACTTCGACAAGCTTGAGCGTGGTATCGGCGAAGGCCGTACCCGCCATCATCGAAGCAAAGAGCGTCGAGATTATTAGTTTTTTCATGGCTCAGTTCCCCCTTGTTAGGTTTCTCTCGGGTTTCAGGATTGTGAGGCGGCGGCGAGCGCCTCCTCGATGTCTCCCCACAGAGCCTCGGTTCCTTCGAGGCCGACATGGAGACGTACGGATCGCGCATGGATGCCGAAGGCATGTGCGGAATTTGGCTGTGCTTTCTGCTGGAGCACCACCTCGCCCGGTACGATCAGGCTTTCATGTCCACCCCAGCTTACGCCCAGTTTGAAGAGCCTGAGGTGATCGGCGAAGGTGCGGATATCGACGCCTTCGCGGAATATGAAGGAAAACAGGCCCGAGGTGCCGTTGAGGCCGGCGGGCAGGCGGTTGGTAAGCCCCGGATGGCAGACCTTCTCCACCACGTCGAGCTTCTGCAGGCGCCTGGCGATTTCAAGCGCCGATGTCTCGTGGGCCCGCATGCGTAGCGGCAGCGTGCGCAACCCGCGGATCAGGAGCCAGGCGTCGAACGGCGAAAGCTTGCCGCCGAGATAGGGATAGGCCTCGGCCTTGACGCGCGCGATCATCGCCTTCGAGCCGGCGATGACGCCCGCCACCACATCGCTGTGGCCGCCGAGATATTTCGAGGCCGAATGGATGACGAGATCGACGCCGAGCGTCAGTGGCCGCTGGAAGAACGGGCTCGCCCAGCTGTTGTCGATCATCGAGACGATGCCGTGTTGCCTGGCGAGTGCTGCGAGCGCACCGACGTCATGAGCCTCCATCACCCAGCTCGTCGGGCTTTCCATGTAGAAGAGCTTGGCGCCGGGCAGCGCCTTGGCGACCGCTTCCTCGTCGCGCCCGTCGACATAGGTCACCTCGATCTTCATCCGCTTCAGGATGGTGCCGAACAGTCGAAAGGCATCGGGATAGACGTGCTTGACGGCGACGATGCGGTCACCCGGCTCGACGAAGCTTAAGACCGCCGACGAGATCGCCGCCATGCCGCTTGCAAAACCCAACGCATCCTCCGCCCCTTCGAGCTTGGCGAGCATTTCTTCGAAGGCACGCACTGTGGGGTTCAGGCCGCGCGTATAGATCGGCCGCACCTTCTCGCCGCGATAAGAGGCGATCATGTCGTCGTAATCGGAAAAGGTGAAAAGCGAGGTCTGGAAAATCGGCGGCACGACGGCGTCTGCGAAGTTGCCTTCGTCATGCGCCGTGATGAGGGAAGCAAGTTCGAACGGTTCAGAGCCGTTGCTCATTTGGACATTTCCTTGATGTCTTCCTCGACGATATCGAGAATTTTTAATGTTTCGGCGCGCGCCGCCTCGGGATCCCCGGCAGCGATCGCGTTGAAAAGCGTGCGGTGAAAGGGAAAGGACCGGCGCGCGAAATCCTGCCGGTCGAACGGATGTTCCCAGAAGCGTTCGAAGGTCTCGCGCATCTGCTCGAGAAGCTGGCGAAACAGCGGATTGTGGGTGGCGTCGTAGACGGCGAGGTGGAAGGCCAGATCCTCCGGTCCGGAGGTGCCCTTCTCCAAGTGTACCCGTTCCATCGCGTCCAGCTTTTCCTCGATGACGACGAGATCCGTGCTCGTGCGCCGCCGGGCCGCAACCATGCCCGCCTCGCATTCGATGCCGCGGCGAACCTCTAGCGTCTGCAGCAGCGCGTCGCGCAAATGGACCGTGTCGAAAGACAGCGGCATGTGGATCGTCGCTCTGGAAACCGGTTTCAGCAGATAGGTGCCGCTGCCCTTGCGGGTTTCGATGACGCCGAGCGCCTGGAAGTGGCGGATCGCCTCGCGGATGGTCGAGCGGCCGACGCCAAGGGCTGCCATCAGCTCGCGCTCGGCCGGCAGCCGATCGCCCGCCTTCAACCGCGCTTCCTCCACATAATCCGCCAGTGCATCGGTCACCTGACGCGCGCGGTCCATGACCGGAAGCGGCCGGATCACCGGCCTGTCGCTACGATTTGCCTTCATGGTTCCCCATTTTCTTATCAGGCAGTCAGGCCCCGAAATTGGTCTGACATCTTAGCATTTCTCAAAGAGCGACAGACGTCAAGTCGCCTTTGTTGGTGGTCTAAGGAACTCTCGCATGGCCCAGACCGCGGGGTTGGTGTCCCAAAAGGAGGTCTGGCGTGGCCAAGAGGGTTTTCGGCACCTTGAAAGGGCGATTGGACGGGTTGAATTCAGCGGGAGCGTTGTGAGGATTTTGCCGTTTCGTCTCTTGCAAGCTCGTGGAGCATTGTCTGTGAAACGAGGAAACCACGCGATGAAACATGGCAGGCCAGACAATCGCTCAGAACGATTCCGCGAACTTTCGATCAAGATGAGGCTGCGGATGCACAAAGCGTCTCACGAGATAATGCGAGCAAAGTCACAGGCTGAGGCGGATCAGATTGTTTATGGTGAGTATGGCACACTCGATCTGTCGCTTCTGTCTGAGCGAATGGAGCGTGCGGAAGAAGTTGCCAAGACTGTGGCCAGATGGCAGCAGAGCGGCAGCAAACTCCACGATGTCTCCCGGCTGCTGTCCACGGTGGCGGAAGGTTTGACCCCCGCCATTCCCGATATGCCATCAGCCCGCGTCTAGGTGGTGGATCCGGCATTGGCCTCGCAAACCGCTGAATCGGCATTGCCCCTACCAGATCACCTTGGACAGTTCGGAGAGGACAGCGTTGCCATAGCTCTCGTCCTTGATGCTGAACTCCGCCTCACCGGACACGAGATTGAAGTTAAGGTAGACCTCGGCTTGATCTTCCCCGAAGAAAATCTTGGTAGTGTACCAGTCTCCGGGGCCGCCGCCGAAACCGCCTCCCGAGGAGCGGACGGTCGGTGGTCCGAGAAATGCTATATCGAATGCTAGCGTGTCCTGTTTGGCGTTTGAAAGGCGAAGATCGCTCGCTTCCAGGGCTTTGCCCAGTTCGGAAATGAAATGCGTGGGTCGCGCGCCGCCTGCAACATGGAGAAACCTACCACGCGATTCGCTCTGCAGTTCGATAGCGAATTTCGTTTGGTAGTCGCCATCACCATACGACGCCATCAAGGCGAGGTCATCGGTGTCCGATTTAACGGGCAGCTGGGTGATCTTGAAGGCAAGCGACCCTGGAGACCGGCCGTCGGTAACCTGATCCTGTGCGTATACGCCGCCGGAGAACACAGCGCTCGCAAATATTATCAGGGCGGAGCGTCGAGTGATCATGTCATTCTCCTGAGAAAGAAGCTGCCGCCACGGACCTAGCACACCTCCTTGGCACCGTCGCGGACACGGGTATGGAGATTCATTCCAGGCTTGTCCACGGGTAACCCGCGGTTCACCATCTCACCGAAATATGTGTGAAGCAATCCGCCGCCCCAGTTGATTTCAAAGGGATTTCAGGCTGACGTGGACGCTTACACCAGGGCTTCAATATGCAGCGCTTCGAAATACAAGCACTTGATAACGGGATGTGGTCGGTCATGGATCGCCAGACCGGCAAGCAGATCGCTKACCGTGAGGGGGCAAGCGATAGGACCAGGTTGGAAGCCCAAGCCCTGGCCGACTTCCGCAACGGCATGTTGATTCCTCCCGCAAAGGAGCGGATTTCCTCCAGGCTCGAGAAGATACGTCGTGCTTGGGAACTGCTCTCTGGGAAGCGTCCGCCACGGTAACCCGTCCGCGCAGTCACGCCAAACGGGCCGATATCGGTCCTCGGCACGTCACAAGCTCGATCGGGATTGTGGTCGAGCTTCTTTCCACTTCGACGACAATCGCGTCACGGCACGATAACCCGCATCGCGCTAAGCATCAGGATGCAGTGGGTGGTGGGGCAAGCGCGATATTCACCTTTGAGTTCTCGCAAACGCGCAGCGTTGTGAAGCGGCAGCTTTGCAGGGTTTCATAAACGAGCCTGCAATCCCAGTTCTGCCGTGGCGTTGAAGAATATCTCCTGACAGTCAGTGCGAGGTGATCGCACGACCGCTGGACGCGAGATGCTCGGTAATGGCGCGCCGGATTTCGGTAACCGTGTCGAAGAGCCTGTTGTCCAAGTCGATGACATTGAAGCGGACAGCGATGAATTTGAGGCGGTTTTCGACAGGGACCGCGATCCCGACTTCCTGACCGTTGAATACGACAGCTTGCTTTTGCATAACAAACCTCGGGCGCGCCACACGGGAGCACCATCTTAGAAAAGTGGAACAAAGGGTTTACGACGCGTCAGATTGCCGTCGTAGGTCGGTATCGGATCGAGACGAGATCACGCACTCGCTGCACCATTGCGAAGAAACGAAGTCCGACAAACAAAGTCATCATCCTCCCTCAAGCGAGTCAAACGACCACTGAGTATCGCCGGCGAGGGCCGGTTATTTCGGAACTCTTCTTTAAAAAACGTAGTCGAGAAAGTTCGAGTAAGCAACTGATTTTTGTTATTATTTAGCGTTTTGAATCGTATGACAATTACCGCAGGTGCGAAGTAATAAATGATGTACGTTCGTCCGACCCCATAGTCGAAGGCCAAGGCGACGACGGAGAGCATACGGTCCGGACGGCCGATGAGGCAGGCATAGTCACACTGAACTTCGTCCAGAAGAGTGTAAGAGCGCGACGACCGCACCTGCCGTCACCGGTTCGCAGATAGACCACGATCCTCATGGTCGAAGAGCTATCTGGCGATGACACGGGCGGGCAACTTGAGCCCTGTGAGTGTCAAAGACCCTGCGCGCAGCCTCCTTAGATGATCGGCTCCGGCCACTCGCACTCTGGGATCAGTTCGCGAAGCGTCTTGGTCCGCCGCCGTCAAGGTCCTCATGGATTAATGGCGGCATGTTTTCTGCCCACGGTCAGGGAGACTCGCGAACTCCACCCTAAGGCTTCGAAGGATTTCCTCCCGGGAGTGACCTTGGAAGCGCAGGTCTACAACCCGTGCCACGAAGCCCTGATGGTCTGGAGGAATCTTCAGCTCATTGCATGCGTCGACGAGTATCTCCTGGAGGAATTCGAGATCGTCAATGTCAATCGCGAAATCAGAAAGCAGGCCCAATTCCCACCCCCGCAGACAGAGGCAGAGAGCGTAAACATCTCCCAAGCTGGCACCCAAATACCAACCGACTCATCATAGCGCGAATACGTCCGCATTCTAGCGAAATTCTGATCGTCTCGAATTTAGCTGAAGGTTATCACTTACGCGAGAAAGGGTAGATTCGTTCACGCGCCTCCATCGGATGGAGATAACGACCGGGTTGAAAACCCTCTTGAGAACCCACCGTCATTCGACAAATGTACTTCCGCCGCCGGTGGATTATTCCGTGGAATTGGCAGCCGCACTAGGCTCAACGATCAAGCGGCCGAACCTGCGGCCCCAACGGAGGCTTACGATCACTCGACTCAAATACAAGCTGAAATCGTTCAGTCTCTTCACCAGTGATGGACGCTTACCTCCGGCCACAGTGTTTTTGCCCTCGCAGCCTTCTCCTCGTGAGCGTTTCGGTTATCCAATGCATAGTTTGGCACGACCCGGAATGAAAACATGTCATTTAGACCGAAGGGGGCTTCGATGTGCAATTGGTCGTCGTCCGCCAATCGCACGGCGACAGAATGCGTCTTTGTCGAGTATCGAAGGAGAGCGTCTTTCGAACACGTTAGTGGCTCCACCGAAAAACCAAATCGCTCCTCGAACCAGAGGTGGACACGCGCCTGGTTTCTGATCTGAATCGGGATCGGCAAGTCCCTTGCGACAGGGAGTACCGCACGGATAACACGGTCTTCGGCCTCGTAGGACAGGTCGCTATCGTCGAAATAGATGACATCGATATCCTTGACGCCATACCAGCGGGGCCGTCCTGTCAGCGCGTTCCAAACCGTCTGGTAGATTGCGCCTCCCCCAACAAGGTAGTCCGGCAGTCTCATCGCCTCCAGGTGCCGGAGAACCTTCACCAGTTCTGGAACCTGCAATATCAGGGAGGCCAAACGAGAGCGTTGCTGTTTGTCATCAATATCTGCGTAACGAAGATGTTCTTCCATATCATCTCTCGAAGATTGCCAAGGCTTCAGGAAATCAAGTTCTCTCGACTAGGCGTCGGAAACACGCGACATCCACCCGGTCGCAGCCGCCCAACGGTCCGCACGGCGAATAATCTGCCAAAGGTGATCCTCTTTGCCTGTAGTGTAAGCCACCCGGTCGTTTTGGAACCGCGCAGCCAGTCTGCGCTTCAGGTCGACGTATGGTTCGTGCTCCTCGACATGGATGCGCATATAGTCTCGAAACAGCAACGGCCACTGCTCGTGCCAACTCCCTAGACGCCGGACATGAATATGTGTCCGTTCCTGGCCTGGGCTCTCCCGAAAATATCGCTTTGCCAGCTCCGGATTGGAAGATCGCCAAACATAACCAATGGCTTTCAAGGGTTCGACCAGGCTGTCCAAAGGGTCAAAGTCAACGACCGATACTTGAATGTCGATGATCGGCTTGGCCGCGAGGCCGTTAATGGCAGTCGATCCGATATGATCTATGCGCTTCGCGCGAGCACCGAGCGCGGTGCGGATCACGGCCGCCATCACGCGGAATTTCTCCGCCCATTCGGCAGACCAGTCACATATCTCGATCGGCTCATTCGATTTCACTGGCTGCTCCAACGATACAATAGAACGGCTAACCAATGGTCGTGCCAAAAACTTTGTTGGCTCGGGTTCAAAGAGGCGGACGGTCGCGACGCGAGATCGACCAAGCTGCGGCCACATAGGCAGCGGTCCGCAGTTCCTTCCTCGACATCGGAATGTCTCTCGCAGCATCAACGATGATCCATCAACCATCCGGACGCAAGCCTTGCTGTCACCCAAGATTGAGACGAGCCCGATGCAGCGAGGCGCGCTCCGATTCGACGTCGTAGAGCGCCCACTCCTTTTCAGCGGCATACCTTCACACCCCGTCACTCCGGGTAACCAATCGTCAATTACGATTTTGGAATACACGCGTATATTACCCCTCGGGGATAGCGATCCCTGACCTGAGGTCGACGACAATGGACTGGGACGCAACGTCTGCATTCACACCCGTTGGGCTGGCTCTGCGCGGTCAGCCAGCTCATCGGATCGTACGCACCCTCCGCGACGCCGCATATATGCTGCTCAAGGACTGGCCTTCCGATGACGGCGAAGAATATGTCACTGCGGTGAAGGCTTGCGTCGACGTGATCAGTGGTCAGATCGCTCCGGAGCAATTTTGGGACGCGTTTCTGCGTGCGGCCGATGAGGCAGGTATCGCCGCGCTGACTGTCGTTCAGCGATGACAACGAGTAAAAGAAGCGGGTGCGGCCCCAATTGATGCCTATGGCACGCTCAACGTCGCTCTGGTGCGCCTCGGCATTCTCAATGGTAGGCCTGCGAAATCCGCTTATGGGTGCACCCGAGAGCGGATGGTTCACCACGCTCAGCCGATGCACAGGTGTCAAGATCACGCGATAGGATAACTCCCCGGAACCCGAGCGCAATCAGTGACCAGACCATCCATTGATGTTGACCGCCGACCTTGACGCCTCTGCTCCAAAAAACAAAAGTTCGGCGACGTAGCCTGGGAAAGCTCGGTGGCCAATGCTGGGCTCGTGGGTTGGCCGCCTATCTGGAACAATTGCAAGGGCCACGAGTTAATGGTTCAGTCGGGCGTAAGCGTAATCGGAGCGCGGCGCTCTCCCGATCCCTCGGGTATCCGAGGTTGCTTCCAGCCTTCGAGCTGTGACGCGGGGTTCGAATCCCTGCCCCGACCCCCAATTTCGATATCAACGAACACAGCCCGGCGACTTCTCGTCGGGCCGTGTTCCAAGTCGCGGCGATCTTCAGTCAATCGTGTAAACGGCGGCCTGTCCTGGCGCTCGCGCAAGCCCTTGTACGAGGCGTGTCGCAGGTTCCCATCGTGTGCCCAGGCGCGGTACTCAATCTCGGCGATGCAATGGTTCAATCGAGCTGATCGAGAGTGGTTGCCCCCCCGGAACAAGGATTTCTTAAACGGGTTTTCCTAGCAGTGACTCGGTCAGGTCGAGGTGAGCTAACCGGGTTTCCGGTAGAGGCACGCTCATGGTCGAGGACAGAAATATCATACGAATGCGAAAATGGCTTGCCACGGTGCGGGGTATTGTCACGCATAGCGCCGGCGGCCCTGAAGTAGAACATGCTCCATGTGATATGCTGCTTGGCAACGCCATTCTTCGTGTCGCCAGGTTGGATCAGTCTGTTTGCAGCACGGCGGCTGCGAAAGTCACACTGGACGGCATCGAGCTTGATTGCGAAGATTGCAGACGGCTCGCCCTGAAATACGGAGACAGTCTCGAAGTTCGCGAGTAACGACCTCTCGCAGTGTTCGTCTCGATTGGTGCTGGGCTTTCCATGTTGGTTTCCACGCGGAACTGAGCCGGTTTTTCCACCGAGAAGTGAGCCACTTCTGAGTATGGTTTTCTGATCAGGCTTTGGTCAAGGCATTGGCCTTTTCTCCTCTCTTCTGTGCGGCGGCCGGAGAGGACTTCATCATTGCAGGCGACCTCAACAGACGCCTCGACCTCGAGTTACTGGATAACAAATCGCCAGACCTGTGGCCCATCGTGACAGGCTCCGAGACCGCGAAAGCCGGTGACGACATCGCACTAACCCATCTGCCGCCGGGGGAGACGACGGCGACTGGCAAAGCGTGTTGGTCAGATCAACCGCCTCAGGAACGGATAGCGATTGATTACTTCGTTCTGTCCCCGGGAATGGAGCCGTCAGATGCCCTCAACAAAATCAGGAAAGTGTTGTTTACAGAACTAAAGCGACCCGACGGAATGCCGATCGCATCGGGGCCGGCAGACAAGACACGTCTGTCAGATCATTGCCCTCGCGAAATTACGTTCAAATGACCGGTCGAAGAAACAGCTGAGGGAATGTGTCTTTCGTCGCTACGAAGAGCATCAACAGTGTTGGCCCCACCTGGACGCTCACGCATTTCAAGGGACCGGGTGTATTGCCGAGATGGAAAGCCCACGGCAGAAATTAACCCGCATTTCCTAGACCTTCACCGAGGCAAGTCATTTCAGTCCGCTGAGGGGCTTTCACCCTCCCGCTTGCCGCGCGTCCTTCCCCAAAGCCGGCTTTGTCATGCCGGCAATGCCTTAGCATTGGGTCGCCTAATCCGCGGATCTGCGAGACCCGCCACCCGCCTTAAATCGAGGCTTTGCCCGCTTTCGCGAGATCATCCCTTGAAGGAATCAGTTCACTGCATGTCTGATCTTATCTACATCGACCGTGCGTAGGTACCGTGGGATGTTCGCCCAAATTGCGTGGTAGCCGAAACCACCGCTCTGGAGTTCGTCCAAAGCTTTTTCCTTGCTCCATTTCTGGAAAACTATCCTGTACATTGCCGTGACGACTCCAGTGCGATCGGCCCCGTGTTGGCAATGCAAAAGTACGGGACCGAGTTTCTCGGCGTTTCTGATGGCGCGTAGCGCCGCGATAATGTCCTCATCCTCGATATGCCAAGTGTTCATCGGGACGCCGACAAGCTTGATTTTGTCAAGTCCTGGCAAGTTACGATCGGAATGAAATGCGCGAAGACTGACGATCGTCTTAATGCCAAGCGAGCGAATGGCTCTCACATCATTCTTGCGGATCTGCGCGCTGCGAAAAAAGGTTGGAGTTATGCGATATAGATTCACCGACGGCACAACCGACATCGCCCAATCACCGTTTCGCACCGTTTCCTTCGCAAATCCGGCGGCGGTCAGCGGAAACAAAAGCCCGAGAGTAAGCGCTGTAAATAGCAAGTTCTGCCTGAAATGGTTCATCGTGACTTCCAACGTTGTGTGAGTTCATGCCGAACGGCGACTTGCGCGAACTTTCAGCCTAACTGGCATGTCGCATCCGCGCGAGCGGTAAAGGCGTTTGGCGGCGGGGACCAGGCCACGAGCGCCGTCAGCACGCTGCTAAGCGCTCATCATAACCTTGAGCAGATCGTCGGCTTCAGGGCAGTGACTTAACAATTTGTCCCAATCCGAGCCCTTTTCTGCTGCTGGAAGCTTGCAATCCGAACACCGGTAATCATTGTATCGCCATCCCAAGAAAAGTCGACGATCGTGTGATGGCACACGTCATCACTCCAGTAGTCTTCCACTGCCCCGGCCGTTCCTCCACAGTGGAAATTGGTCATGAAGAGTAATCTAGGCTTTGTTGAAACAATCGAACCTGAGCAGCACCAATTCCGGAAGCCGCTATAGGAGCTTCCCTCCGATGTCACCAACATCCCCACCGAATCGGCTTCGGCTTTGATGGTGTCATCGAACGAACTGCTGTACGCGTCAAACCAATAAGGTTCGTTGCCTTTAACCGAGTAGAAAGGGGCCGTGGCTCCTGCAGGCTTTGCTTCATATTCTAAAAGCTTAACGTCTTGATTCTCGCTCAGACCGTCGACGCGGACCTTCAAAATAGCCGCAGGTAAGCGGTTCGACCAGAAGGCAATTGCGCCTGGGGTTGGATTGCTCTGTGAATGGACAACGGAGTTTGGTCCAATGGATTGCAGTACTTTCCCGGTGAAATCCCTGATCTCGATGTCGTAGGAACCCTGTGACGGCACGGAAATAAGCAGCCGGGTGGCGAAAAATGCGGTTCTCTTGGCGAGGCCCAGTTTCGTGCTTTTGCAACTGAGGTATCGAAGGAGTTTTCCGTCAGCTTTGTCTCGATGGCCGCCGCCGTTCTGTTGGCGAGCCGGTTGCTTTCGCGGCTTTTGGGCCAAGCCGGCGTTCCTTCTCACATTGTTGGTGTCGAGTTTGTCCGAATTTCCGGAACTTGAAATTCTCATCGTTTGGGTCGAAGAAGTAGCTCAGGATGTTGTTGACAACGTCGTCCAAGGACATGTGCAACCTCGCGAAATCGCCTGGGCATACGAGATAGAATTTGATCCCTCGAAAGGTATTCGACGGTATCGCCTCTCTAATGCTGGCTATGGCAAGGCGCTGCGAATATTGCGAAATCTCGCGGAAAACACTGATGCGGCTCGCTGAACTTTCGATATCAAAAAATGGGCTTCCAAGCGACTACGCGGTCCACAGCGCCTCGTAGTCCTTGTCCTTGAATTCTTTGACGAGGTAATCGATGAAGAGGCGGGTCTTTGCTGGGAGATGATGCCGCGTCGGATATGCGATATTCATCGTCAGGCGCGGCAAATCCCAATCATCCATGATTCGGACAAGTCGACCGGACTGGAGGTCCTCGTTGATGATGTATGTCGGCTGCGCCAAAATTCCGAGGCCGTCCAAGGCGGCCTTTCTTATTATCTGTCCGTCATTGGAGTTCAGGAGGCCAGCCACCGAAATCGTGACAGCCTCACCGTTCTTCCGGAAGGTCAGGTGGTTCCAGTTGTCGGCGAGCGTATAGAGCAGGAGGTCATGGTTTGCGAGGTCGCCTGGATTGGTCGGCACTCCGCGCCGTGCCAGATAGTCGGGCGACGCCGCGAGCAACCGCCGTGTCTCCGCGAGCCGACGGATAGTGATCGATGAGTCCGCCTCCACGCGGCGGGTGCGGATCGCGAGGTCGACGCCGTTTTCAATGAGATCGTAGTAGCGGTTCGAGACGACGACCTCGACCCTCACCTTCGGATATCGCTGAGTAAACGAAGGGATCAGAGGACTGAGATGCAGAAGGCAAAATGATAGCGAGGCGCTGATGCGGAGCAGCCCGCTCGGGCTCATCGCTCCCGCGCTGACGCTCGCTTCGGCGTCGAGCATTCCGGTGATGAGCTCCTTGCCCCGCTGGTAGAAGTGCTCCCCTTCGCTTGTCAGGCTGAGTTGCCGGGTCGTGCGCTGCACCAGCCTGGCATTGAGGCGCTCCTCGAGGGATTGCAGGTTTCTGCTTGTGGCCGACACCGACATGTCGAGCGCATCGGCAGCCTTGGTGATGCTGCCGTGCTCCGCTATCTGAATGAACACTTCGATCTCGGTTAGGCGATCCATGACCCACACAATCTTGCGTTTGGCGCGAAAGCGATTGTCGATGTTCGGGGTTTGCTTGCGCGTGCGCTGTAGAATAATGTAACCCTCAGGGAACAGAAGGCTTCATATCTCTCCAGTGTGTGGAACAAAGGTTTACAATGACTCAGGTCGACCAGTTGAACGGAGTCATCGCATTCGTGCATTCGGCTGAAGCTCTCAGCTTCACGGCAGCCGCCGCCAAACTGGGCATCACGAAGTCCGCAGTCGGCAAAAGCGTCACGAAACTGGAAGAGCGACTCGGGATCAAGCTTCTCCATCGAAGCACCAGGAGCTTGAGCCTCACTCCGGACGGAGAGGCCTATTTCGCGAGCCTTCGACATGCGCTTGGCGAGATCGAGGCGGCGGAGACCAACTTGCTGTCGAAAAGCCAAGCCATATCCGGAAGGTTGAGGATCGACGCCCCCGCAGCGTTCGGTCGCCAGATTCTCATGCCCTTACTGCTGGACTTTTCGCGACGCTACTCGGGCTTGACACTGTCGCTCTCGTTCACCGACAAGATCGTCGATCCCGTCGAAGAGGGTGTCGATCTCACGGTTCGGTTCGGCGAAACACGCGACTGCACCGGACTGATTTCGAAGAAGCTCACCGAGCAGCCATCCGTTGTGGTCGCCGCGCCATCGTACCTGGAAACACGAGGAACCCCTCAGAGCGTGGCGGACCTCCAGCGTCACGACTGCATTTGCGGATTTGGGCGAGACAACTCCGCGAGCTGGCGCATCAAGGACTCCAACGGTGCCCCGATCCGCTACTTGCCACCCGTGTCGCACCAGTTCGGAGACGGAGAGGCTATCGTAGCGGCGACGTTGGCGGGTTTGGGGATGTGCCAGATGCCTCGTTCGCTCGTGAGAGCTCACCTAGAGACAGGCGCGTTGGTCTCGGTCCTCGATGAGATCGCAGATGTCCCAGTGTCTGTCTATGCCGTCTGGCCCGTAACCCGACACCTGCTGCCACGCGTCAGGACGGTCGTGGACTTCCTCGCGGAAAAGGGGCGGCAGGGAGAACTCGACTAGACATTGCCCCCTATATCGAAGGTTTCTGCGATCCAGCCAGTTGGCTGGAAATGGACAAGACGGATAGTCCGCGGCAAGCCGACTTAGCGCGTCGACTTTTGCGGCGAGCGGGAAAGTGTTTTCCGCTTTGATCCCTTTTTGCCGCCTGCGGCAAAGCTATTATCTCGCCCAACGCCGGAGTGGGAGCCGGAGGGAGGTTCGACCAGGTGGGTTATCTGCCTTTTTCGCGAAAGAACGATCCCCTCCAGGAATAACGCCCCGACGTCGCTGTCCTTCTGCAAAGGACGGCCGAGGAAGGTCACGATCGCGAAGCCATGCGGCTGTCGCAATCGACAGGAGATCGCTTTGAAGGCAGTGCGCTATTACGGAAGGCATGACGTCCGCGTCGAGGACGCGCCGGAGCCCCAGACACCGCAGCACGGTCAGGTCATCGTCGAGCCGACACTCTGCGGCATCTGCGGCACCGACCTGCATGAATATGAGTCCGGTCCAATCTTCACGCCAAGAACGCCGAATGCCTATAGCGGGGCAATCCTGCCCCAAATCCTGGGGCATGAGTTCGCGGGACGTGTGACCTCGGTCGGCCCCGGCGTCGAGACGCTGAAGCCTGGAGACCGCGTGTCGATCCAGCCGCAGATCGGCCCAAGAGTAGACTATTTCGGCAGCCGCAATCTCTCCTTCCTGGGGCCAAGGGCCTCAGTCGTCGGCCTTAATTGGCCATGGGGTGGCATGGCGAAACGCGCCATCGTCCACGAATACAATGCGATCCGCATGCCCGACGACGTGACCGACCAGCAAGGCGCGCTTGTCGAACCCGCAGCGGTCGCGGTGCATGCCGTTGATCGGTCAGGTTTGAAGCCTGGCGGCACGCTCCTTATCACGGGCGCAGGCCCGATCGGGGCGCTGGTGGTTCTCGCCGCTATTGCCGCAGGTGTCACCCGGATTTTTGTGAGCGAGCCGAACGCCAACCGACGGGCGCGTATCGCGGCGCTCTCGAACGATGTCACAATCCTCGATCCTGGTTCCTCGGAATTCCTATCTACGATCAAGGACGGCACCGAAGAGGGTGTCGGGGTTGACGCCGCCATCGAATGCGCTGGCCATCCCCGCGCGCTGCACGCCTGCCTCCAGGCGGTGCGCGCACAGGGCA
Organism: Rhizobium sp. 01N447_2; assembly: GCF_056399245.1. Lineage (NCBI taxonomy): Bacteria > Pseudomonadati > Pseudomonadota > Alphaproteobacteria > Hyphomicrobiales > Rhizobiaceae > Rhizobium > Rhizobium sp. 01N447_2. Next base: position 11,246 of record NZ_JBFTQY010000045.1, on the reverse strand, counting down.
CCGTCGTCCAGGTAGGCTTGATGGGCGGCCCCGCTGAGATCAGCCCGTTCGACCTGACGATGCGAGACATCACGCTGCGGGGCTCGCTGAACTACCCGCTGACCATCTGGCCTAGAATCTTCGAGATGATGAGGACGGGACTTTATCCGGCCGAGAAGATCGTCGACGCCGAAATCGCGATGGAAGACGTCGTGCAAAAGGGCYTCCGCGAACTCCTCGACCCAAGCGGCGGAAAGATGAAGATACTGGTGTCGATGGAATGAAACTGAGCCGATCGCAGGCGCCACCGCGGTATCGCGCAATCAAGGGCGAAGTCCTGTCGGCGACGCGCGAAGACTTCGAACGACGCATCGCGCATCTGAGGTCCGTCCAAATGAACCGGCCATTCAATCAAACGAGACCATGACCGTCACGGCGGCCAGGGCGCAGTCCAATTCCGACGTCTGCTTCGTCGGGATCGGAGCATCTTCCGCGGCATGCAACGTCGCCCGGCTGACCCACGCTCCCGACATCACGCTCATTTATGAATCCGGTACGATCCGGGACGGCTCCCACCGTTCTGCTTCTCTCCATCGGCGACGGCGACCTTTGCGAGACGTCGGTGACGGCGGTCTCGGTCCCCGAGATGTTTCGCTATTGGCTCCAGGGCGGCCGCATCACGATTGGCTTCCTCGTGCGGCGCTTCGATAAGTTCGGCAACATCAACACGACCGTCATCGGCGGCTACGAAAAACCGAAGACCCGGCTGCCCGGCGCCGGAGCGCCCGAGATCGCAAGCTCGTGCGACGAAATCTACATCACCATGGCTCAGTCGACCCGCGGCATGGTCGATAAAATCGACTTCGTCACCTCCTTCGGACACCGCGAAGGTGGCGATCACCGCGAACGCCTCGGCATCGCGACCAAAGGATCCACCCTGCTGATTAAAGACCTAGCGATCTGGAGGCCCGACCTGGTGACCAAGGAATTCACCGTCATGTCGCTTCATCCCGGTGTGACCAGAGACCTGCGGTGGAAGGTCAGTTCGCGGCGGACCTGGATGTCACGCCGGCTCCGAGCGAACTGGAGTTGAAGACCCTGCGCGATCTCAAAGCCAGAACCGACGCTGCCCACAAGGGCGAGTCCAGCATCGCTGCAGCACCGCCACCTACCACAGCACAGCGACGAGAGCTGAGCAGTCGCTCCGCCATCGAAGAAGTTGAAGGCGTGACGACGCTGATCATACGATAGCTGCTGCAGAGTGTATTGGGACCGTCGACCTCGTCTCGCGATAATTGAAGGGACGGTCACATCTTCCGACCAGCGGAGGGTGTGAAATAGAACGGCGGCCAATCGGCCGCCATTTCAAGCTTGAATGAGCCAGCGGAGTTATTCAGTTGCCTTTATCCGCCCCACTAATTTTACTGATGTATAGAGCGATCAGGATGATGCCGCCTGTTGTCGCGTTGATCCAATAAGCGGGTACTTGGGAGAGAACCAAAACATCCTGAATGAGGACAAGCAGCAGCACACCGCCACACGCACCAGCGATCGTGCCTCGCCCTCCGTTGAGACTGACTCCACCGAGGACCGCGGCCGCAAATGCGTTGAAGATCAGGTTTTGCCCGAGCGAAGAAGGAATGGACGCGATCCGGCCCGCCTGCAGCAACCCCGCCAGCGCAGCAAGGATGCCCGCAACGATGAAGACTCCCATCAAGACACGCTCCACCGGGATGCCGGCGACCCGAGCTGCTTGCTGGTTTCCACCGACGGCATAAAGCATTCTTCCAACCCGGTGCCGCGACAGGAAGACCGTAAGGACGGCGAGCAAGGTTAAGGCAAGCAGGAAAGAGACAGGCACACCCAGGAACGTGGAGTCTCCTGGGAATGTGAGGAGCACAGGCAGGTCGGAGAGTGTCTCGCCGCGAGTCAATCCGAGGCTGATGCCGCGCAGGAGGATCAGCGTCGCCAAGGTTGCGATGAAGGCGTTGAACCGAAGGTAGATCACCAGCAAACCATTGAACGCGCCAATAATGGCACCCACAGCGAAGATCACCAGGAGCGCCAGAAGCGGCGAATTCGCAAGATTGAGGCCCGAGCCACCTGCTTCGAGGAGGCAGTACACCCCCACCATCGGAGCAAGGCCGAAAGTCGACTCGAGTGACAAGTCGAACTTCCCGGCGATCAGAACCAGGGTAAGTCCCATCGTGAGCACGCCGAGTTCGCTGGCCTGCTGCACTACGCCGTAAAAGTTGTCGTACGAGAGGAACGCGTTGTTGAGAAGCGTGCCTACGATCATGACGACAACCAGAACCGGCACGATCGCCCATTCAGGTTGGAACAGATCGCTGAGGAGCCGGCGGGAACGGAGGTCCGTTCCGGTGACACCCGTTGTTTGAGTGTGGGTCATTTTTCCTCCCGAGATATGTGAAAGCCTTCCATGGCGGACACGAGCTCTTCCTCGTTCATGCCGCTTTTCTCGACGACTTTCTTGCCGCGAACCCAGACCTGTACTCGGTCGCAGAACGCGAGTTCTTCTGGCTCGTCACTGACGAGAATGACTGCAAGTCCTCGACGTCGTCGTTGCTCAACGATGTCGAGAATGGTTGCCTTTGACGCGATGTCGACGCCCGCGGTCGGGTGCAGGAGAATTAGTACGCTGGGGTTCGTGCTCAATGCGGACCCCAGAAGTACCTTCTGCTGATTGCCGCCACTCAGCTCACCGACATTTTGTCTGACGGAATGACAGACAACGCCGAGCTCGGACCGATTGTCCTCCGCGAACTTCCGACGCGCCTTACCGTTCAAAAGTACGCGGTTGGTGAATGCCTTCAGGCTCGGTAGAGTCAAATTGTCTTCGATCGACATTTCGCCGACCAGGCCCGTCTTTATCCGGTCCTCCGGTAGAAGTGCGACCCCATTTTTCACCGCCGTTGGCGGTTTCCAGGGCTTCGGAATTTCCCTTCCGTTCAATTTGATCGCACCCGACCATTTTGAATAGTGGCCAGCGAGGGCAAGCGCGATTTGACGGGTGCCTGACCCCGAGTGTCCGGCGAAACCCACGACCTCGCCCGCCCGCAACGCGAGACCGAGAGGGTCCTCGCATGCATCAAGCCGCAGGTTCGCTTCGAGTACCACCGGCGTGCTCGTGGGCAAGGCTGGGCGGCACACTTTCTCACTGGAGGTGAGCGCTTTGCCGGCCCCCTCGTCGCCCACCATCGCGGAAACGATTTCGGCTGTCGTAAGTTTGCTCGCGTTGCCATGCAATACGTCGCGCCCGTTTCGCAGCACGGTGACCGCGTCGCAAACCTTCGGGACCTCGTCGAGGTGGTGTGAGATGAAAAGGAAGGTGATCCCCTTGGCGCGCAGTTCGTTCACCCGCTCGATCAGATGGTCGATCTCGCTGGAAATCAGCTGCGCGGTCGGCTCGTCCAGGATGACGAACCTTGAGCCCTGGCTAAGGGCGCGGGCGATTTCCACCATCTGGGCCTCTCCCACCCCCAATTCGCGGACCGGAGTGGTAGGCAGGATCGGAATATCCCAGCTTTCGAGCGCGGCCGCCGCTTGGCGGTTGAGGCCGCGCCACGAGATCATCTGTTTGCCCTGATACCGTCCGAGATAGAGATTCTCGGCCACGGTCAAATCCGGCACGAGAGTTCGGTGCTGGTAGACGCACGCCACCGCCTCGCGCCAAGCGTTTCGATCGTTCAACGCGGGGGGAGCGGCACCATTCAGGAGAAAGGACCCTGAATCGATCGCTCGCAGCCCGGTCAGGATTGATACCAGGGTAGATTTGCCAGCACCGTTCCTACCGATCAGGGCGTGAGATTCCCCCTTTTTTATCGATATGGAAAGCCCGTTCAGAGCAACGGTCCCTCCGAAACGCTTTACGGCGCTGTCGATTGCGACAAGTTGTTCCGACGGGCTTTCCAGCATATTCAGCACTCCAGGACAAATGTTGTGACTATTTGGCGTTGCCCCAGAGGCCCTTGTCGTCGACATTCTGCTTCGTCACGACGGGAGACTGCAGATTGTCCACGAAGTACTTGCCGTCCTTGACCACGGTGCTGTTGTGATCGGTCGGACCTTCCTTCATTTCCTTGCCGTCCAGAGCGTCCTGGAGATACATGACGCCGTATTTGGCATAATCGGTGACCGGCTGCGAAACCGTCGCATCCAGATAGCCGTCGCGGATGGCTTTGAGAGCGCTCGCACCGCCGTCGATTGCGACGACTGCAATGTGACCAACCTCGCCGACCTTTGCGAGGCGGCCACGAGACTTCAACGCGGCGGCAACCGGATCATAGTAGAGTGTGTCCGTCGCCAGATAGATGCCAGCGATTTCCGAATTGCCGCTCATCACCGTCGAGGCGACATTGGCGGCCTGCGGGCCATCCCAGTTGGCCGTCTGCTCGATCACCGTTGCGGTCGAGATTTTCTTGAAGGCCTCGTCGAAACCATTCTTGCGGTCTCGGCCGTTGGTCGTTGTCAGTCCGCCAGTGATGTTGAGAACCGTCGCGTTCTTGTCGACCATCGCGGCCGCGAGTGCTTCCGCGGCACGCGCGCCCATGGCAAGATTGTCGGCCCGCACCACTGCGTAGACGTCACCGGCAGCTGGCTTGTCGTCGACGATGACGACGGGAACATTCTTGCTTTTCGCGTAGTCCAGAGCGGGCTTGATAGCGGCACGATCGACCACGCCGGCCAGGATGACGTTGGAACCTGCGTTAATCAGATTACGGAAGTCAGTGACCTGCTGGCTTGCGTCGCGGTTGGCGTTGGTCGTCTGAACCACATCCCCGCCGGACGACTTGGCCTGTTCGGTCGCCGCGTTCACCAATACCGTGAAAAACGGTGTATTGAGCGTCGGCATCGAGAGACCAAGCTTCATCGTTTCGGCGTAGCTGGCGCTTCCGATCATAACGGCAGAAATGGAAATGCTGGCGGCGAAAGCTAGTCTAAGGTATTGAACATATTTTCCTCCTCTTCCCTCGGCCATGGTTATGCTAGTGTCGCGAAGTGGGATAAAGACGCGCTTGGGGGAAACAGTTTTGCGTTCCGTGGGAAAAAGGCGTCCGCCGTACGGTCGTTCTGGTGCGCCACGCGAAACGGCTAAGTGGGCAGCCACAAATCAAGAGCATTCGAAGGCGATCGCGCTTAAATGCTCAGGTCTCAGCTCGTATTTCATGCTTACAAATCAAGGACCCGAGATGTCATCGCGGCCCACTTGGGCGCGTTCGGCAAATTCATCGAGCGTGGTTCTTGGTGAACCACGCCTACCGATAGAAGCGCGGGGAAGGAATGGAAACTCGCCGCGAATGCAAGAGCCGGCATCGACTCCTTGGGGACCATGAAGTCTTGCAGCTGCCACCGCACTAGATCGTTGGTTCGATCTGGCTGTTCACCATTTCCGTGTCCTCGGGTTCGCGAAACTACTGAGCGAGATAGCCGCCGTCGACGACCAGCTCGCTTCCTGTGACGAACGAGGAGTCGTCGCTCGCCAGGAACAGGCAGCATTGAGCCACTTCTTCTGGCGTTCCCATGCGACCCATCGGCGTGTTGCTGATGATGCCGTTGTTCATCTCCTCGGACTGGTCCGTGACCAGCGGAGTGCGGATGAGCCCGGGATGGACGGAATTCACGCGAACGTTGTCTGGCGCATAGGACACCGCGGCGTTCTTAGTCATGTTGCGGACGCCGCCCTTCGCGGCGTTGTAGGCGGCAGCACCGGGAACACCCACATTCCCCCAGATCGAGGAGAAATTGACGATCGACCCCGAGCGGGCCTTGCGCATCGCGGGCAGCACGGCCTGCATGCCCAGGAACGATCCGGTCAGGTTGACGCCGATTACCTTGTTCCAATCAGCAAGGCTAGTGTCGAGTATCTGCCCATAGTTGAAGACGATTCCCGCGTTGTTCACGAGAACGTCGATCCGGCCATGAGCCTGGAGAGTGAAGTCGACGACGGCCTTCCAATTGGCTTCGTCGGAGACATCCAGGTCTTGGTTCACGATGCCTGCGAGAGCCACTGGCTGCTGCTTGACGTCTCCAGCGATAACCTGCGCGCCTTCCGCCGCGAACAGCTCGGCGACGGCGCGCCCGATGCCTTGAGCCGCACCGGTGACGATTGCCACCTTGCCTTGAAGCCTACCCATATTCTTCCTCCTCGGTGATGTGTAGTTTGAGCGCCCGACTGCTATGTCTGGTCGGCGGGGGAAACGTCGGCCATCCTGATCAGAATTTTCAGGTGGTCGTTTCCCTTCTTGGTGAGTTCTTCGAATCCTTCGGTTACCGCGGCGTCGAGCGTCACGCGGCCCGTCACGATCTTTTCGACCGGGAATTTCCCGCTGGCGATCAAGCCCGCCAGCCGCGGTCCGATCGTGATGTCGTTGCCCCAGCATCCGATCAGGCGGACGCCCTTCTCGACGGACGAGAATTCGTGTCCGAGGATGATCGGCACCGACGCGCCCGTGAACGGGTGCGGCTCAACGGGCAAAATGATCGGGCCGGAGGTGTATTCGTGAAGGTCGGTTCCGCAGATGCCGCAATACGTGACTTTCAATACTACGTCTTTGGGGCCAGGTGCGCCAGGCGCGGCGAAGTCTTCAATTCGAAGGTCTTTGGCTTTGTGGAATCTTAGCGCTCGCAAACGGTGTTCCTCCAGATGCACAAGCGACATTCCGCGGCCGCCGACGTCGGCGGCCGATCGAGCAGACGATGCCGAGACCGCTCCAGCCCGGACAGTAGCAATCACGCGAACGATCGGAAGAGGGTGGCGCGGAAAACACTTTCCCGGAGTCTGCAAAAATCGCAGGCGACCTCCGTGAACACGCGGCCGGACATCCTGCCGCCGGCTACAATGGTTCATGCCTGGCGAGTTCTTCGAGAAGGGCTTCGAAACCCGGCATCAGGCGCGACATGATCTCGTCGCCTTCGAGCTTGTCGAGCGCGTCGGAGAAGATTTCGGGGCCTACGCTTTCGATATGCCCGGCGTCCTTGAGGATTTTGAGAATTTCAAGGTTGGGGATTTCTCCCTGACCGATCGGCACCCGGTAGGAGAGGCAGTCCCGCTTCATCGAGCGCCCCGGCGGGCAGACAAGGGGACCATCGGCGATCTGTACGGTGTCAAACGTTCCGACCGGGATTTCCTTGAGAAGCGCATCGTTGCGGCCGCCGCGGACATAGTGCCAGGTGTCGAAGATGATCCCGCTGTTTTTCCGGCCGGCGTCCCTGACGATCGTCCAGACTTCGTCCACGGTCTTCAGGCCCCAGAGCGGCATTGCCTCGATAAGGCACTTGAGTCCGTTCTCGGCGGCGCGGTCGCACAGCGCCGCGTAGTAGCCAGTGAGCTCGTCGAGGGTGTAACGACCCTCCGGAAAGCTGCCGATCAGGTGGATGCGGTCGACCTGCAAGGCCTCGGCGATCCGGAAGAAGTCGTCCGGCGTCGTGTCGAGGTAGGGCGTGATGTCGGGGTCTTCGCCAGGGGTCAAGCCGTCGGGGACCCAGCTCGTGAGCGGGTCAAGGTAGCTCAGCCGGACGTCGTTGTCGGCGGCGATCGAACGGATGTCCTTGTCCGACAGCCCGCCCGCGCGCGTGTTCTTGTAATCCATCGGAGAAGTGCTAAGCCAACCGAAGCCATTCTTTGCCGCAAGCTCCACGCGCTGCCGATAAGGGACGCTGCGGACTTGGGACAACCATAGCATCCGCTTTTCGGTGGGGTATTTCATCTTGTCTTCCTTCTTTACTTAAACTGGGCCATGGTGGTTTCGAAGGAACGCTTGGCCTGTTCGGCCAGCGGAAGCTTCCGGTAGGTCTCGCTGATGATCTCGACGCCCCACGGGCCTTCGTAACCGGCGTTCTTGACGGCTTGGATGAACTCCTTGGGTTTCAGCACACCTTCGCCGGGCAGGCGGCGATGGTAGATGGTGTCTTCCCAAAGGAGGCCCTTCACGTCGGCGTCGGCGTCGTCCAGCTCGATCGACCCGATGAACCTGGACGGGATCTTCTCGATGTCCTTGTAGGGGATGCCGCCGCGCGCCATGTGCCAGATGTCGATGAGCAAGCCGCCATTGGGCTGATCCGCCCCTTCCACGATCGCGCGCGCCACTTCCAGCGTCCTGACGTTGGAGAACGGCATGATCTCCATGACCACCCTGACGCCGTATTCGGCCGCATCGCGGCACACTCCGGCGAATGCCTCGCGCATGCGGTCGACGTCGGGCGTCATTTCCGCTTCGGTCGGCGCGTAGAGATCGCTTCCGAGGCCGGGAGCAATCTTGAGATTTCGGACTCCGAGACGCTGCGCCACCTCAAGCATCTCCGTCCGCATGACGTCCGACTTCGCCCGGCGCTCGCCGTCGAGATACCAGCCGGAGAGGAACTCGTACTCGAGGTATTTGATGTCGTTGTCGTCGATGATCCGCTTCATTTCCTTGAGACCGATCTGGGCGGCCGTCGCCTGAACGTCTGCGTGGATCAGGCCCATGCCCTTGTAGCCGACCTTGGCGGCCGCCTCGACGCGATCCTTGAAGGGGATCGGACTGATTTCGGTCGGACCGAACGGATAGACGTCGCCTCCGAGAGTGAAGAACGCTGCCAGCAACTCGATGCCGTTTTTCCCAGTCATTGCCATACTCCCGCGGCCACGCGCCGCATGCGTTTGAATTGCCTTTATATACTGGAGCTCCGGCGCGATAAATTGCGCGCCGGAGATCAACATTGTATCCTATAGATATACAATGATGGGGTCAGATCGATCGGATGCTGCCGCCGTCCACGCCCCAAACAGCCGACGTGACGAAGCTGGCAAGGTCGGACGAGAGGAAGACCACCACGTTGGCGACCTCCTCCGGCGTCCCAAGGCGTTCGAGGGGAAGCTGCCGCAGCTTCATTTCGTGCTCGACAGCCGCCTGCGGCTCCATCTTGTGGAACGCGCCCATCGTCTCGGCGAAGCCACCCGGCTTGGTCCAGAACGGGGTCCAGATGGGTCCCGGAGCGACCGCGTTGACCCGCACCGCCTTGCCCTCGGCGCGCGCGAGGCCCTTGGTCAGGGCGAGCACGGCGGCCTTCGACGCCGAGTAGTCGATCGGCACGGGCTCGGGCTGACGGGCGAGATCGGAACCGTTGTTGACGATTACACCCTTCCGCTCGCGGAGGATCGGAAGCAGCTTCCGCGTAGCCCGGACATAGCTCATGAAATTGAGGGAGAAGGTTTTCTCCCATTCCTCGTCGGTCAGCTGGTCGAAGGTGCGGATCGCGCCCGAGCCGACATTGTTCACGAGCACGTCGACCGCGCCGCCCGTCGCCTTGAGCAACTCGTCCAGGCCCGCCGATAGGCCAGTTCCGGTGGACAGGTCCGCCTTTGCGGTGTGGGCCGTTCCGCCCGCGGCGGCGACTTCGGTCTTGACCTCGACCATGGCTTTCTCGTCGATGTCCACGAGGCCCAACGTAGCGCCTTCGCGCGCGAACGCCACGGCGGTCGCGCGGCCGATGCCGTTGGCGGCACCCGTGATGAACACGATCTTACCCTTCAGTCCAGTTTCCATTTCTCTAGTCCCTTGGGATTGTTTGAATATCGGGGGCGCGTCAGATCGAAGCGCCTTCCTCCCCGGTTCGGAAATCAAAGCTCGCGGTCAGCCCGCCGTCGGCGACGAGGTCCGCGCCTAGAACCGCCGTCGAACCGCTCGACAACAGGAACATCGCCGCCTGCGCGACTTCGCGGGCCTCTAGGATGCGGCCGCCCGGCTGGCGCGCCGACCGGGTCGCCAGGAACTTGTCGCTGTCGGTGGCGGATTCGAGGTGGCGTTTGAAGAGGCCGGCCAACATAGGCCCGGGGCTGAGGACGTTGACGCGGACGCCGCTGCGCGAGTGATCGAGCGCGACCGTCCGGGCTAACTGTCGCACCGCCGCTTTCGTGGCGTTGTAGATGCCGAGTTGCTGTTCCGCCAAGGTGGCGTTCACGCTCGCCACCGCCACGATTGTCCCGTCATGGGCTTCGATCATCAGGGGCAGCAGAAATTTGATCGCCAGCGCAGTGCCCACGATGTTGACGTTGAGCGCCCGGGACATGATCACAGGTGTGGCCTCCAAGATTGTACCGACGTCGAGGATGGCTGCAGACGTCACGAGGCCGATGCGTTTCGCGCCCGAAGACCTCAGGCGGGCGACGACCTTCTCCCAGGTCGCCTCTCCGGCGACATCCCCCGCGACGTGATGGTATCCCGCGAGCGCGGCGAGGTCGTCCTGAGCGGCTGCAAGATCGACGCCGACCGTGGCCACTCCCGCCTCAACGAGAAGACTGCAAAGTTCATGGCCAAGGCCGGACGACGCTCCGGTCACTACGACCGTGTCGGGAAGTTCGAAGGTGAGTTGCGGCATCGTCATTTCTCTTTCGCGGTGTCTTTTTTCGCGGCGAGGACGAAATCCCAGTCGACCGACCAGAAGGGGCTTTCGAATCCGAGTTCGTACGCCCGTGCCGGATCGGTCACCTTTTGGAAGTCCGCTATGAGAGAGTCCTTGACGCCAAAAACCGAGTCCTCCGCGAGGAACTGGCAGTCCGGCGTGAAGATGTGGGTGATGACCGGGTCATAGCTCGGCGCGCTCACGATGAAGTGGATATGCGCGGCTCGGTTGGGATGTCTGCCCAGGTGACCCAGCAGTTTGCCCACCGGACCATCGTCGGGGATTGGGTAGTAGCGGGGTTTGACCGCCCGGTACCAGTAAGAGCCGTCGCTTTCCGTGGTGAACACGCCGCGGAGGTTCCAGTCGGGTTGCACGTCCTTTTGCTGCACGTCATAGAAGCCGTCGTCATTGGTTTGCCAGACGTCGACGAGAGCGCCGGCGATCGGCTTGCCATCGGTGTCGACGACATGTCCGCACACGACCATCGGCTCGCCCTTGCCGTCCAGGCAGATGTTGGTCCCGTTGGCGTAGCGCGGAGCCGCTGGAACATAGAACGGCCCGAGGATCGTGTTCTCCGTCGCACCGTTGGGGCGGCGATGGTTGATGGAGTCGACCAGCATCGAGACGCCGAGGGTGTCGGAAAGCAGGATGAACTCCTGACGCCAATCCGAGCAGATCTGCCCGACCTCGGTGAGGAATTTGATCCCCTGGAGCCATTCCTCGTGCGTGGGCTCGATCTCCTTGATCGCCGCGTGGAGGTGCTTCACCAGAACGGACATGACCTCGCGCAGGCGTGGATCGACGGCCGGCCCCATTCTCGCGTTGACGACGTCGACCGAAGTCTCTTCCTCGAAATAGGGATACTT
>NZ_JBFTQY010000044.1:0-98402 GCF_056399245.1 Rhizobium sp. 01N447_2 | reverse complement strand
TGGCCACGTTGACCACGGTAAGACGTCTCTGACGGCAGCGATCACGAAGTACTTCGGTGAGTACAAGGCGTACGACCAGATCGACGCGGCTCCGGAAGAAAAGGCCCGTGGCATCACGATTTCGACGGCCCACGTTGAGTACGAGACGCCGGCCCGCCACTACGCCCACGTCGACTGCCCCGGCCACGCCGACTACGTCAAGAACATGATCACCGGTGCTGCCCAGATGGACGGCGCGATCCTGGTGTGCTCGGCYGCTGACGGCCCGATGCCGCAGACGCGCGAACACATCCTGCTGGCYCGCCAGGTCGGCGTTCCGGCGATCGTTGTGTTCCTGAACAAGGTCGACCAGGTTGACGACGCCGAGCTTCTCGAACTGGTCGAGCTCGAAGTTCGCGAACTGCTGTCGTCCTACGACTTCCCGGGCGACGAWATYCCGATCRTCAAGGGTTCGGCRCTTGCTGCTCTTGAAGATTCCGACAAGAAGATCGGCGAAGAYKCGATCCGCGAGCTGATGGCTGCTGTCGACGCCTACATCCCGACGCCTGAGCGTCCGATCAACCTGCCGTTCTTGCTGCCGATCGAAGACGTGTTCTCGATCTCKGGCCGCGGYACGGTTGTGACCGGCCGCGTCGAGCGTGGCATCGTCAAGGTTGGCGAAGAAGTCGAGATCGTCGGCATCCGCCCGACGACGAAGACGACGGTGACCGGCGTTGAAATGTTCCGCAAGCTGCTCGATCAGGGCCAGGCTGGCGACAACATCGGTGCGCTGATCCGCGGCGTCACCCGTGACGGCGTTGAGCGTGGCCAGATTCTGTGCAAGCCGGGTTCGGTCAAGCCGCACAAGAAGTTCATGGCAGAAGCCTACATCCTGACGAAGGAAGAGGGTGGCCGTCATACGCCGTTCTTCACCAACTACCGTCCGCAGTTCTATTTCCGCACGACCGACGTGACGGGCATTGTGACGCTGCCGGAAGGCACGGAGATGGTGATGCCAGGCGACAACGTCACGGTATCGGTCGAGCTGATCGTTCCGATCGCGATGGAAGAAAAGCTGCGCTTCGCTATCCGCGAAGGCGGCCGCACCGTCGGCGCCGGTATCGTCGCGAGCATCGTCGAGTAATTAGCGGCTGGGCCACCTGGCCCAAGGAAAGGATAGGGACGCCGATCTCGGTGTCCTTCTCGATCTTTGAAACCGGTGGCCCGCTAACGTAACTGAAGGTAAGTCGTGTCCCCAAGTGGTGACACGCGGATAACAGACACAAGGATAAAGTCGAATGAACGGCCAGAATATCCGCATCCGCCTGAAGGCGTTCGATCACCGGATTCTCGACGCCTCCACGCGTGAGATCGTATCGACGGCTAAGCGCACCGGTGCAAGCGTCCGGGGCCCCGTTCCGCTTCCGACCCGCATCGAGAAGTTTACGGTCAACCGGTCCCCGCACATCGACAAGAAGAGCCGCGAACAGTTCGAGATGCGCACGCATAAGCGCCTTCTCGATATCGTTGACCCGACCCCGCAGACGGTAGACGCGCTGATGAAGCTCGATCTCGCCGCCGGTGTCGATGTTGAGATCAAGCTCTGAGACCTCGGGTCTTCGGGCTGAGTGAGAAGGATTGAACCGATGCGTTCAGGTGTGATTGCACAGAAGGTGGGAATGACCCGCGTCTATAACGACGCCGGCGAGCATGTCCCGGTAACGGTACTGCGTATGGAAGGCTGCCAGGTCGTCGCTACGCGCACTGTCGAAAAGAATGGCTATACCGCAGTTCAGCTCGGTGCCGGCCAGGCGAAGGTAAAGAACACGTCGAAGGCGATGCGCGGCAACTTTGCCATCGCCAACGTCGAGCCGAAGGCCAAGCTCACTGAATTCCGCGTGTCGGAAGATCAGCTGCTCGAGATCGGCACTGAGATCAAGGCGGGTCACTTTGCAGCCGGTCAGCTCGTCGACGTGACGGGTACGACGATCGGTAAGGGCTTTGCCGGCGCCATGAAGCGCCACGGTTTCGGCGGTCTGCGTGCCACGCACGGTGTGTCGGTTTCGCACCGCTCGCACGGTTCGACCGGCTCGCGCCAGGATCCGGGCAAGGTTTTCAAGAACAAGAAGATGGCTGGTCACATGGGCCAGACGCGCGTCACGACGCAGAACCTTGAAGTGGTTTCGACCGACGAAGATCGTGGTCTGATCCTGATCAAGGGTGCTGTTCCTGGTTCCAAGGGTGCTTGGATCATCGTGCGCGACGCCGTCAAGTCGGCCGCGAAGTAAGGGAGCCAGATCAATGGAATTCAACGTCAAGACCCTCGAGGGAAAAGACGCCGGGAAGGTTTCCCTTTCGGACGCGATTTTCGGCCTCGAGCCCCGCGAAGACATTCTCGCCCGCGTCATCCGCTGGCAGCTTGCCAAGAAGCAGCAGGGCACTCACAAGGCAAAAGGCCGCGCTGAAATTTCGCGCACCGGCGCCAAGATGTACAAGCAGAAGGGTACGGGCCGCGCCCGCCACCATTCGGCTCGCGCTCCGCAGTTCCGCGGCGGCGGCAAGGCTCACGGCCCGGTCGTGCGCAGCCATGAGCATGACCTTCCCAAGAAGGTTCGCGCGCTCGGCCTTCGCCACGCCCTTTCGGCCAAGATCAAGGCCGATGACGTCATTGTCATCGACAACCTGGTTGCAGCTGAAGCCAAGACCAAGTCGCTCGCGTCCGTTTTCGAGACGCTCGGCCTGACCAACGCCCTCTTCATCGGCGGCGCAGAGCTTGACGGCAACTTCAAGCTCGCAGCTCAGAACATCCCCAACATCGATGTTCTGCCGATCCAGGGCATCAACGTTTACGACATCGTGCGCCGCGGCAAGCTCGTGCTTTCCAAGGCTGCGGTTGAAGCGCTAGAGGAGCGATTCAAGTGACCGATCTTCGCCACTACGATGTGATCGTCTCTCCGGCGATCACCGAAAAGTCCACGCTGGTATCCGAAAACAACCAGGTTGTTTTCAATGTCGCCAAGCAGGCGACGAAGCCGGAAATCAAGGCTGCGGTCGAGGCGCTGTTCGGCGTCAAGGTCACGGCTGTCAACACTCTGCTGCGCAAGGGCAAGACCAAGCGGTTCCGCGGTTTCGTCGGCAAGCAGAAGGACGTGAAGAAGGCTGTTGTGACGCTGGCTGAAGGCCAGACGATCGACGTCTCCACCGGTCTCTGAGGTATAAGAAAATGGCATTGAAAACATTCAATCCGATCACCCCGAGCCAGCGCCAGCTGGTCATCGTCGACCGTTCGGCCCTCTACAAGGGCAAGCCGGTCAAGGCGCTGACGGAAGGTCTGACCAAGAGCGGCGGTCGTAACAACCTCGGCCGCATCACTGCCCGCTTCATCGGCGGTGGTCACAAGCGCACCTATCGTCTGATCGACTTCAAGCGTCGCAAGTTCGACGTCGAAGGCACGGTCGAGCGTATCGAATACGATCCGAACCGCACGGCTTTCATCGCGCTGGTGAACTATGCCGACGGCGAAAAGGCTTATATCCTCGCTCCTCAGCGCCTCGCTGCCGGTGACAAGGTTATCGCTTCCGAGAAGGCTGTCGACGTCAAGCCCGGCAACACCATGCCGCTGCAGTTCATCCCGGTCGGCTCCATCATCCACAACGTGGAAATGAAGCCGGGCAAGGGTGGGCAGATCGCTCGCTCCGCCGGTGGCTACGCACAGCTCGTCGGCCGCGACCAGGGCATGGCGATCCTTCGCCTGAACTCCGGTGAACAGCGTCTCGTTCATGGCTCCTGCCTTGCTTCGATCGGCGCGGTCTCCAACCCTGACCACGCCAACATCAACGACGGCAAAGCCGGTCGTACCGTTTGGCGCGGCAAGCGTCCGCATAACCGCGGTGTTGTCATGAACCCGGTCGACCATCCGCACGGCGGTGGTGAAGGCCGCACCTCCGGTGGTCGCCATCCGGTGTCGCCGTGGGGCAAGCCGACCAAGGGCAAGCGCACCCGGTCGAACAAGTCGACCGACAAGATGATCATGCGCTCGCGTCATCAGCGTAAGAAGTAAGAGAGGAAGTCTCCAATGGCTCGTTCAGTATGGAAAGGTCCGTTCGTTGACGGCTATCTTCTCAAGAAGGCTGAGAAGGTTCGTGAAGGCGGTCGTAGTGAAGTGATCAAGATCTGGAGCCGTCGCTCCACGATCCTGCCGCAGTTCGTCGGTCTCACCTTCGGCGTCTACAACGGCAGCAAGCATATCCCGGTCAGCGTCAATGAAGACATGGTCGGTCACAAGTTCGGTGAATTCTCTCCGACCCGCACCTACTACGGTCACGGCGCGGACAAGAAGGCGAAGAGGAAGTAACAATGGGCAAGGCAAAAGCCGAACGCCGGCTGAAGGACAACGAGGCGCAAGCAGTCGCCCGCACGCTCCGCGTCAGCCCCCAGAAGCTCAACCTGGTTGCTGCGGCTATCCGCGGCAAGAAGGTCGAGCGCGCACTCGCTGAGCTGGAGTTCTCCCGCAAGCGCATCGCAGGCGCCGTCAAGAAGACGCTCGAATCTGCGATCGCCAACGCTGAGAACAACCACGATCTCGACGTCGACTCGCTGGTCGTCGCCGAGGCCTATGTCGGCAAGTCGATCGTCATGAAGCGTTTTCACGCTCGTGGCCGCGGTCGCGCGTCGCGCATTGAAAAGCCCTTCGCGCATTTGACGATCGTCGTTCGTGAAGTGCAGGCAGCAGAGGAGGCCGCATAATGGGTCAGAAAATCAATCCAATCGGTTTCCGCCTCGGCATCAACCGTACCTGGGATAGCCGCTGGTTTGCGGACAATGCCGAGTACGGCCAGCTGCTGCACGAAGACCTGAAGATGCGCAAGTTCGTCATGAGCGAACTGAAGCAGGCCGGGATCTCCAAGGTGGTCATCGAGCGTCCGCACAAGAAGTGCCGCGTCACGATCCACTCGGCACGTCCGGGCCTGATCATCGGCCGCAAGGGCGCAGACATCGACAAGCTCCGCAAGAAGCTGTCGGAGATGACGAATTCGGAAACGCACCTCAACATCGTCGAAGTGCGCAAGCCCGAAGTCGATGCGACGCTGGTCGCTCAGTCGATCGCCCAGCAGCTCGAGCGTCGCGTGGCTTTCCGCCGCGCCATGAAGCGCGCCGTCCAGTCTGCGATGCGTCTTGGCGCCGAAGGCATCAAGATCACCTGCGCTGGCCGTCTCGGCGGCGCTGAAATCGCCCGTACGGAATGGTACCGCGAAGGTCGTGTGCCGTTGCACACGCTGCGCGCCGACATCGACTACGGCACGGCTGAAGCAGAAACCGCGTTCGGCATCTGCGGCATCAAGGTCTGGATCTTCAAGGGCGAAATCCTTGAGCATGATCCGATGGCTTCCGAGCGCCGCGCGATGGAAGGTGACGCCCAGGGTCCGGCAAGCCGTGATCGTGACCGCGACAGAGACCGTCGCCGCGACAACGCTTGATAGCGCGCGTGGCAGAGAAGTTCGGAGAATAAGAAAATGTTGCAGCCAAAGCGTACCAAGTACCGCAAGCAGTTCAAGGGCCGCATCAAGGGCGTCGCCAAGGGCGGTTCTGACCTGGCATTCGGCGAATTCGGCCTGAAGGCACAGGAACCCAACCGCGTCAACGCGCGCGAGATCGAAGCGGCCCGCCGCGCGATCACGCGTTATATGAAGCGCGCCGGCCGTGTATGGATCCGCGTGTTCCCGGACGTTCCGGTAACCAAAAAGCCGACCGAAGTCCGTATGGGTAAGGGTAAGGGCTCCGTTGAATACTGGGCATGCAAGGTCAAGCCCGGCCGTATGATGTTCGAGATCGACGGTGTCAGCGAAGAAATCGCCCGTGAGGCGCTTCGCCTCGGCTCTGCCAAGCTCTCGGTCAAGACGCGCTTCGTTCAGCGCATTGCAGAGTAAGGGATTGAGCTCATGAAAGCCTCAGACGTTCGCGCGTTCACCGCCGACCAACTCAAGGACGAGCTTGCCAAGCTGAAGAAGGAGCAGTTCAACCTGCGCTTCCAGAAGGCGACCGGCCAGCTCGAAAAATCCTCGCGCATCAACGAAGTCCGCAAGGACATCGCCCGCGTGAAAACCATTGCCCGCCAGAAGGCGGCAGAAGTTAAGGCCTAAAGGAAGAAAAATATGCCGAAGCGCATCCTGCAGGGCGTCGTCGTTGGCGACAAGAACGAGAAGACGGTAGTGGTTCGTGTCGAGCGTCGTTTCGCTCACCCGCTGCTCCAGAAGACCGTTCGTCGTTCCAAGAAGTACAAGGCCCACGACGAGAACAACCAGTACAAGATTGGCGATACCGTATCCATCGAGGAATGCGCGCCGATCTCCAAGGACAAGCGCTGGACGGTGATTTCCGCCCAGGGCAAGTAACAGAATTTTGCGCGAGGCCTTGCGTCTCGCCGAAATATCTGTATGAAGCAGCGTCAGAACGCTCGAAAGCCGGGCGTTCTTTTGCTTTGAGCGCACGGAAGGTCCCGTTCGGGAAACCACCCTGGCACGATCGATCCCGCGCTATTCAGCTATTGCCGCGTCTGTGCTGCCATCATGGCAGCTCGGCCGGCGAAAATTTTCATAAGCCGGAGTAGGGGGCTAGCCCAACCATTCCGGTAAACCAAGAAGGCGACCTGATATGATTCAGATGCAAACAAACCTCGACGTCGCGGATAATTCCGGCGCACGTCGTGTCATGTGCATCAAGGTGCTGGGCGGCTCGAAGCGCAAGTATGCCTCGATCGGCGACGTCATCGTCGTTTCGATCAAGGAAGCGATCCCGCGCGGCCGTGTGAAGAAGGGTGACGTGATGAAGGCGGTTGTCGTTCGCACCGCCAAGGACATCCGTCGTCCGGATGGCTCCGTCATCCGCTTCGACACCAACGCAGCAGTCCTCATCGACAACAAGAAAGAGCCGATCGGCACCCGTATCTTCGGACCGGTTCCGCGCGAACTTCGCGCCAAGAACCACATGAAGATCATCTCGCTGGCTCCCGAAGTACTGTAAGGAGCGAAGCGATGCAGAAGATTCGTAAGGGCGACAAGGTCGTCATGCTCGCTGGCAAGGACAAGGGCCGTACCGGCGAAGTTGTCCAGGTCATGCCGAAGGAAGATCGTGCCGTTGTTCGTGGCGTCAACGTCGTCAAGCGCCACCAGCGCCAGACGCAGACCCAGGAAGCCGGCATCATCAACAAGGAAGCCCCGGTTCACCTGTCCAACGTTGCAATCATCGACAAGGACGGCAAGCCGACCCGCGTCGGTTTCAAGGTTGTTGACGGTAAGAAGGTCCGTGTGGCCAAGCGTTCTGGAGAAGTGATCGATGGCTGAGGCAAAATATGAGCCGCGGCTCAAGAAGGAATATGTCGAGCGCATCCGCAAGGCGATGCAGGAGCAGTTCTCCTACGCCAACGAGATGATGATCCCGAAGCTCGACAAGATCGTGATCAACATGGGTGTCGGCGAAGCGACCGCTGACTCGAAGAAGCCGACGGTAGCTGCCGCCGACCTCGCAGCGATCGCCGGCCAGAAGCCGGTCATCACCCGCGCACGTAACTCTATCGCAGGCTTCAAGGTCCGCGAACAGATGCCGATCGGCGCGAAGGTCACCCTGCGCGGCGCCCGCATGTACGAGTTCATGGACCGTCTCGTGAACATCGCGCTCCCGCGCGTTCGCGACTTCCGCGGCCTGAACCCGAAGAGCTTTGACGGCCGTGGCAACTTCGCCATGGGCATCAAGGAGCACATTGTGTTCCCTGAGATCAACTACGACAAGGTTGATCAGATGTGGGGCATGGACATCATCGTTTGCACGACGGCGACGACCGACGACGAAGCACGGGCTCTTCTGAAAGAGTTCAGCTTCCCGTTCCGTCAATAACCGTAACGACGAGCGTAGAAAAGGAACCTGACATGGCGAAGACAAGCGCAGTTGAAAAGAACAAGCGCCGCCGTACTACGGTCGCCAACCAGGCCGCTAAGCGGGCTGGTTTGAAGGCGATCATCATGAACCAGGCTCTTCCGATCGAAGAGCGGTTCAAGGCCTCGATCAAGCTGGCATCCCTGCCGCGTGATGGATCGAAGACCCGTATTCGCAACCGTTGCGAAGTTTCGGGGCGTCCGCGCGCATATTACCGCAAACTGCGCATGTCGCGTATTGCGCTGCGTGAACTCGGCAATCTCGGCAAGGTGCCGGGTATCGTCAAGTCGAGCTGGTAAGGAGCAGGTTACATGACAATGACTGATCCGTTGGGCGATATGCTCACTCGCATCCGTAACGGCGCTTCCCGCCGCAAGTCGTCGGTCTCGACGCCTGCTTCGAAGCTCCGTGCACGTGTTCTCGATGTTCTGCAGTCCGAAGGCTACATCCGTGGCTATTCCCTTGTCGATTTCGGCAATGGCAAGTCGGAACTCAGCATCGAGCTGAAATATTATGAAGGCGCATCGGTGATCCGTGAGATCGGCCGTGTGTCCAAGCCGGGCCGCCGGGTCTATGTCTCGGTCAAGTCCATTCCGCAGGTTGCGAAMGGTCTCGGCATCACCATCCTTTCGACTCCGAAGGGTGTGATGGCCGATCACCAGGCTCGCGAACAGAACGTTGGTGGCGAGGTTCTTTGCTCGGTCTTCTAAGATCGGGCATGGATCTCCATAGCGAACAGACAGGATTGAAACATGTCTCGTATCGGTAAAAAGCCCGTTCAGGTGCCTGCTGGGATCACGGCTACGGTCGATGGCCAGAAGGTGACTGCAAAGGGCCCGAAGGGCGAGCTGTTTTTCGTTGCTAACGACGAAATCAGCCTCAAGCTTGAAAATAACGCCGTCGTCGTGACGCCGGTGAACCAGACCAAGGATGCGCGCTCAAAGTGGGGCATGTCCCGCACGATGATCGAAGGCATCTTCAAGGGCGTCAAGGACGGTTTCGAGCGCAAGCTTGAAATCAACGGCGTCGGTTACCGCGCCGCCATGCAGGGCAAGAACCTGCAGCTGGCCCTCGGTTTCAGCCACGACGTGATCTACGAGCCGCCGGTCGGTATCTCGATCGTTGTTCCGAAGCCGACGGAAATCGTCGTCAGCGGCATCAACAAGCAGCAGGTCGGTCAGGTTGCCGCCGAAATCCGCGAATATCGCGGTCCCGAGCCCTACAAGGGCAAGGGCGTCAAGTACGCTGACGAGCGGATCGTCCGCAAAGAAGGCAAGAAGAAGTAAGGATCACGCGAAATGGCTAGCAGGAAAGAAGCACTTGCACGTCGTGCCAACCGCGTGCGCCGTCATCTCAAGTCGGTGGCCAATGGCCGTCCGCGCCTGTCGGTTCATCGCTCCTCGAAGAACATCTACGCCCAGGTCATCGATGACGTGGCCGGCAAGACGCTTGCGTCTGCCTCCACCCTCGAGAAGGATCTGCGCGGTTCTCTGAAGACCGGTGCCGATACCGCCGCCGCTACCGTTGTGGGCAAGCTCCTCGCAGAGCGCGCCTCCAAGGCCGGTGTTACGGAAGTCGTGTTCGACCGTGGCGCCTTCATCTATCACGGCCGCATCAAGGCTCTCGCCGAAGCGGCCCGCGAAGGCGGTCTCACCTTCTGATCAGTTTCCGGCCGGACGCTTCAGGCGCCGGCCGGATTTTCGCCGGACCGCAGGCGCTCTCCGAAAGGGGAGGCTGATGCGGTCCACATTTGTTTGCCGATTGCACCCGGAAAAGAAAAAGGAAGAGGACAATGGCACAGGAAAGAAGGCCGCAGCGGGACGACCGCCAGAGCCGTGAAGAGCGCGATAGCGAATTCGTCGACAAGCTTGTCGCGATCAACCGCGTCGCCAAGGTCGTCAAGGGCGGCCGTCGTTTCGGTTTCGCAGCACTCGTCGTCGTCGGCGACCAGAAGGGCCGCGTCGGCTTCGGCCATGGCAAGGCACGTGAAGTGCCGGAAGCCATCCGCAAGGCAACCGAAGCCGCCAAGCGCGAACTGATCTTCGTACCGCTGCGTGACGGCCGTACGCTGCATCACGACGTTCATGGCCGCCATGGCGCCGGCAAGGTTCTGCTGCGCTCGGCCAAGGTCGGTACCGGCATCATCGCCGGCGGCCCGATGCGCGCCGTATTCGAAACACTCGGCATGCACGACGTCGTCGCCAAGTCGACCGGTTCGTCGAACCCCTACAACATGGTTCGCGCCACCTTCGACGCTCTGAAGCACCAGGTTCACCCGAAGGACATCGCAGCTCAGCGCGGCATCAAGTATGCAACGCTGCAGGCTCGTCGTGGCGCCTCCGGCAACGCCTCTGAAGAATAAGAGGAGTTTGACAGATGGCCAAGGCTACCAAGAAGGCTGAAGCGAAGACTGTCACGATCGAACAGATCGGCAGCCCGATCCGCCGTCCGGACGTCCAGCAGCGCACGCTGATCGGTCTCGGACTGAACAAGATGCACCGTCGCCGCACGCTGGAGGATACTCCTTCGGTTCGTGGCATGATCCGTGCTGTCCAGCATCTCGTTCGCGTCGTCGACGAGAAGTGAGACGGAGGAAACGCTCATGAAACTCAATGAAATCAAGGACAATGAAGGCTCGACCCACAGCCGCAAGCGCCTCGGCCGCGGTATCGGCTCGGGCTCGGGCAAGACTGGTGGTCGCGGCGTGAAGGGTCAGAAGTCCCGTTCGGGCGTCGCCATCAATGGCTTCGAAGGCGGCCAGATGCCGATCTATCGTCGCCTGCCGAAGCGCGGCTTCAACAACATTTTCGCTTCCGATTTTGTTGTCGTGTCGCTGGCCCGTATCCAGACGGCGATCGACGCCGGCAAGCTCGATGCCAAGACGACCGTTGACGCGGCTGCCCTCAAGGCAGCCGGTGTCATCCGCCGCGTCAAGGACGGCGTTCGCGTTCTCGCCGACGGCGAGATCAAGGCCAAGATCACCATCGTCGTTGCAGGCGCCTCCAAGCCTGCCGTCGAGAAGATCGAAAAGGCCGGCGGCACCGTGACGCTGCTTTCGGCTCCGGCTGCAGCCGAATAATAATCTGATGATATATCGCCCGGGGTGCTTCACACCGGGCGATTTTGCTCCCATATGTGGGCCTCACAAAAACTTGGCTGGCGCGCCCGCGTCATGCCGGTAAGACTCGAAAACAAGGGTGAGGCAAGGGGTTGCGCCGCAATCCGTCCTGAGCCCGGTTTTGAATAATTTCATACTGATTCCGGGTCCGGTCTGTCCCCCAGAGACGCCGGAATTGGTAGCGCGGAGAAACGCATGGCTTCTGCAGCGGAACAATTGGCATCCAACCTCAATTTTTCGACCTTCGCCAAAGCCGAGGATTTGAAGAAGCGCTTGTGGTTCACACTGGCAGCTCTCCTCGTCTACCGACTTGGCACGCATATTCCGCTTCCGGGTCTCAATCCCGAAGCCTATGCCCAGGCTTTCCGCGGCCAGGCAGGCGGCATTCTCGGCCTTTTCAACATGTTCTCGGGCGGCGCTGTTCAGCGCATGGCGATCTTCGCGCTCGGCATCATGCCCTATATCTCCGCTTCGATCATCGTACAGCTCATGACCTCGGTCGTGCCGGCGCTCGAAAACCTCAAGAAGGAAGGCGAGCAGGGCCGTAAGATCATCAACCAGTATACCCGCTACGGTACCGTCATCCTCGGCGCGCTCCAGGCCTATGGTATTGCCGCCGGCCTTGAGAGTGGCCAGGGCCTCGTCGTCGAGCCGGGCTGGTTCTTCCGTGTTTCCACTGTTCTGACGCTGCTCGGCGGCACGATGTTCCTGATGTGGCTCGGCGAGCAGATCACCTCGCGCGGCATCGGCAACGGCATCTCGCTGATCATTTTCGCCGGCATCGCCGCCGGCCTTCCCACAGCTCTTGCCGGCACGCTCGAACTCGGCCGCACCGGTGCGCTGTCGACCTTCCTCATCCTGCTCGTCATCATCGTCGCGATCGCCGTCATCGGCATCATCGTCTTCGTCGAGCGCGCCCAGCGCCGGCTGCTGATTCAGTATCCGAAGCGTCAGGTTGGCAATCGGATGTTCCAGGGCGATACTTCGCACCTGCCGCTCAAGCTCAACACGTCAGGTGTCATTCCGGCGATCTTCGCATCGTCGCTGCTGCTGCTGCCGGCAACGGTCGCGGGTTTCGCCAACACCTCGGCAATGCCCTCCTGGGTGACATCGATTGTCGCAGCCCTCGGCCACGGTCAGCCGCTCTATATGGTGCTGTACGGTGCGCTGATCGCCTTCTTCGCCTTCTTCTACACGGCCATCGTCTTCAATCCGAAGGACACGGCCGACAATCTGAAGAAGCATGGCGGCTTCATTCCCGGCATCCGTCCGGGCGAGCGCACCGCCGAATATATCGACTACGTGCTGACCCGCATCACGGTGATCGGCGCAATCTATCTCGTCTTCGTCTGCATCCTTCCGGAGATCTTGGTGTCGCAAACCGGCATCCCATTATCCCTTGGTGGGACTTCGCTTTTGATCGTGGTTAGCGTAACTCTTGATACGGTTGCACAGATCCAGGGTCACCTGATCGCGCAGCAATACGAAGGCCTGATCAAGAAATCGAAGTTGCGTGGAGGAAAGAGGGGGCGATGAGACTTATCCTTTTGGGGCCGCCGGGCGCGGGTAAGGGAACCCAGGCCCAGCGGATCGTGGAAAAGCACGGCATTCCGCAGCTTTCCACGGGGGACATGCTGCGTGCAGCGGTMAACGCCGGCACGGATGTCGGCAAGCGCGCGAAGGCGGTCATGGACGCCGGCAAGCTCGTCTCGGATGAGATCGTCATTGCCATCGTTTCCGAGCGTATCGATCAACCAGATTGCGCCAACGGCTTCATTCTCGACGGCTTCCCCAGGACGCTCGTCCAGGCTGATGCTACCGAGGCGATGCTGAAGGCAAAGGGTCTCGGCCTCTCCGTCGTCATTGAATTCCGTGTCGATGATGATGAGTTGATTCGACGTGTTGCCGGTCGCTACTCCTGTGCACAGTGTGGCAGCGTCTATCACGATACCGATAAGGTTCCGGCTGCTGAGGGTGTGTGCGACAAGTGCGGTTCGACGCACTTCAAGCGCCGTCCTGATGATACTCCGGAGACCATGACGGCCCGGCTGCAGGTCTACTACAAGGAAACCTCGCCGCTGATCGGCTATTATCATGCCAAGGGCAAACTCAAGTCCGTGGACGGCATGGCGGAGATCGATCAGGTGACGGCCGAGGTCGAAAGCATTCTTTCCAAGCTTTAAGGCTTTGAAAATAAACTTGGCGGAACGGTTGCTTTTCAGCAGTGATTCCGCTAAACACCGCGCCAACTCGCGACATTCCATGCGATCGGCGCGGATTTCCCAGGGAAGTCCGGGTGCGGTCGTTTTGACATGTTGCGGACGTAAATCTGAACGGGCGGTTCTCAAGAGCCGCATAACGAAGCCCACTTGCCGGATGGCAACTGGAATGCAAGGAGAACAGGCGTGGCACGTATCGCTGGCGTCAACATCCCGACTGCGAAGCGCGTTGTTATCGCGCTGACCTACATTCACGGGATCGGTCCGAAATTCGCACAGGAAATCGTCGAAAAGGTCGGTATCCCGGCCGAACGTCGTGTGCATCAGCTGACGGACGCAGAAGTCCTTCAGATCCGCGAAGCCATCGACCGCGACTATCAGGTCGAAGGCGATCTTCGTCGCGATACCGCGATGAACATCAAGCGCCTGATGGACCTCGGCTGCTACCGCGGCCTGCGTCATCGCCGCGGCCTTCCGGTCCGCGGTCAGCGCACGCACACCAATGCCCGCACCCGCAAGGGCCCGGCAAAGGCAATCGCTGGTAAGAAGAAGTAATTTCCGGGAAACCGGGGTAGGGAGGCTGGCGGTCTGCGCCGGCCTCTTTTGAGTTTGGAGCGGGACCATATAGGCGCCGTTCCGGTGTAGCCGCTGGCATTACGGCGGTGAAGAGATCAACGAAAGGAATACCATGGCTAAGGAAGCCGTCCGCGTTCGCCGTCGCGAGCGCAAGAATATCTCGTCGGGTGTCGCTCACGTCAACTCGACCTTCAACAACACGATGATCACCATCACCGATGCGCAGGGCAATGCAATCGCCTGGTCGTCGGCTGGCGCCAAGGGCTTCAAGGGCTCGCGCAAGTCGACCCCGTTCGCTGCCCAGATCGCTGCCGAAGACTGCGCCAAGAAGGCCCAGGAGCACGGCATGAAGTCGCTGGAAGTCGAAGTCTGCGGTCCGGGTTCGGGTCGTGAATCGGCTCTGCGCGCGCTCCAGGCTGCAGGTTTCATGATCACGTCCATCCGCGACGTGACCCCGATCCCGCACAATGGCTGCCGTCCGCGCAAGAAGCGCCGCGTCTGATCATCGCTCTCGTCACCGGTGAGCGCTTGCGCGCTCCCGGTGGTTTTCAAGCTCGGTTGCCACGATTGGATGGTGGCAACGAACGGAAGGCAAACTCATGATTCAGAAGAACTGGCAGGAACTGATCAAGCCGAACAAGGTGGAGTTCTCCTCGAGCTCGCGCACCAGGGCGACGCTTGTTGCCGAACCGCTGGAGCGCGGCTTCGGCCTCACCCTCGGCAACGCGCTTCGTCGCGTTCTGCTCTCCTCGCTGCGCGGTGCTGCCGTCACGGCGGTGCAGATCGATGGCGTGCTGCATGAATTCTCCTCGATTCCGGGCGTCCGCGAAGACGTGACGGACATCGTGCTCAACATCAAGGAAATCGCCATCAAGATGGATGGCGACGATGCGAAGCGCATGGTCGTGCGTAAGCAGGGCCCGGGCGTTGTCACGGCTGGCGACATTCAGACGGTCGGCGATATCGAAATCCTCAACCCCGAGCATGTCATCTGCACGCTCGACGAGGGTGCCGAGATCCGCATGGAATTCACCGTCAACAACGGCAAGGGCTACGTTCCGGCCGAACGCAATCGTGCGGAAGATGCTCCGATCGGTCTCATCCCGGTCGACAGCCTCTATTCGCCGGTCAAGAAGGTGTCCTACAAGGTTGAAAATACCCGCGAAGGACAGGTTCTCGACTACGACAAGCTGAACATGACCATCGAAACCGATGGCTCGATCACCGGCGAAGACGCCGTCGCTTTTGCGGCGCGCATCCTCCAGGATCAGCTTGGCGTCTTCGTCAACTTCGACGAGCCGCAGAAGGAAACCGAAGAGGAAGCAGTCACCGAACTCGCTTTCAACCCGGCTCTCCTGAAGAAGGTGGACGAACTCGAACTGTCGGTCCGTTCGGCAAACTGCCTGAAGAACGACAACATCGTCTACATCGGCGACCTCATTCAGAAGACCGAAGCAGAAATGCTCCGCACGCCGAATTTTGGTCGCAAGTCGCTGAACGAAATCAAGGAAGTTCTCGCTTCCATGGGCCTGCACCTCGGCATGGAAGTGCCGGCATGGCCGCCCGAGAACATCGAAGATCTCGCCAAGCGTTACGAAGATCAATACTGAGAAAACAAAAGGCAGGCTCTTTCGGCTGCCTTTCCCCGTCAAACAGCAGGCCGATCGCCTGCATGTGCCAGGAAACGGCAGGCCCACTTAGCGTAAGGGCACCTGCATTAAAGGAGAATAGCAATGCGCCATGGTAAAGCCGGCCGCAAGCTGAATAGAACTGCAAGCCACCGCAAGGCGATGTTCGCCAACATGGCGGCTTCGCTGATTACCCACGAGCAGATCGTCACGACCCTGCCGAAGGCCAAGGAAATCCGTCCGATCGTCGAGAAGCTCGTCACGCTCGGCAAGCGCGGCGACCTGCACGCTCGCCGTCAGGCGATCTCGCAGATCCGCGATGCCGCTGTCGTCTCGAAGCTGTTCGACACGATCGCAACGCGCTACGCCACCCGCAACGGCGGCTACCTGCGCATCATGAAGGCCGGCTTCCGCCAGGGCGACAATGCCGCCATGGCTGTGATCGAATTCGTTGACCGCGATGCCTATGCCAAGGGCGCAGCCGACAAGGCCCGCGTCGCTGCTGAAGAGCAGGCCGTCGCCGCTTAAGTCTTCCGCTTCGGCGGAAACAGAACAGCCGGGCTGCAAAGCCCGGCTGTTTTTGTTTCTGATATGGTGACGGGACCGGCTCCATTGCGCAAAATCATTCAGGCTCGCTCTCCGCAGTTCCTTCGTCTTGCCGCCCTGTTTCTCGTCATCGTTCTCGGGCTGGTGCTCCGCCGGTTTGGCTATGCAGCCGATCTGCCCTTCATCGTCGTCAAATATGGTGGATCGGCACTCTGGGGGGCGATGGTCTATCTGCTCGTGGCGCTCTTTATCGCAAGGTCACGGCCGGCAGCAATCGCCGTCACGGCGCTGTTCATAGCGATCTCAGTGGAATTGTTCCGGCTCTATCACACGCCCTGGCTCGACGCGTTTCGACTGACCACGGCAGGCGCCCTGCTGCTTGGGCGCGTGTTTTCGCTTTGGAACATGCTGGCTTATGCCATCGGCATAGCTGCGGCCTGCGCCTTCGATCCGGCCCGCCGGATTGCGTTGCGTCCTCGCCACTAAACCTGCCGTCTCACGAGGCCGACGCCATTGCGCGATTGCGCGTCCGCCCTTTGCCCTTCTGCCTGTTGCGTGCGATCGGCCGGTAGGAGCGATAGAGGATGAGCGCGATGATCAGCCCCACATAGATATATTGCTCGAGGTCGAGGATCTTGGTCGAGAGCGCGAAGTGCAACGCCCCGCAGGCGGCGATGATGTAGACGAGGCGGTGCAGCCAGATCMAGTTCTTGCCGAGGCGGCGGATCGAGAAATTGTTGGATGTCACCGCCAGCGGAATGAGCATCGCAAGGGCTGCCATGCCGAACATGATGAAGGGACGCTTCAGCACGTCGTTGATGACGGCGGCAATATCCATCGCCTGGTCGAGCACCATGTAGACGGTGAAATGCATCAGCGCGTAATAAAAGGTCAGCAGGCCAAGCGCGCGGCGATAGCGCAGATAGTTCCAGCCGAAGAGCTCACGGGCAGGGGAAACGGCAAGCGTCAGGATCAGAAAACGGATCGTCCAGAGCCCAAGGAAAAGCTCGAAGGTCTTGACCGGATCGGCGCCGAGCTGATCGGTCGCGCCGAGATAGAACGTCCAGGCCGCAGGCAAGAGCCCGACGACATAAAGCAGCCAGACCGAGGCGGGTTGCCAGCGCTTCGGGATGGTGAGCGACAGTTCCGCCATCAGAAATTCGCCTTCAGGTCCATGCCGGCATAAAGGCTTGCAACCTCGTCGGCATAGCCGTTGAAGGGCAGGGTGGGATGGCGGCTCGCGCCGAAGAAGCCGCTCTCGCCGATACGCCGTTCGCTGGCCTGGCTCCAGCGCGGATGGTCGACCTCAGGGTTGACGTTGGCGTAGAAGCCATACTCCTGCGCGTTGGTGACCTGCCAGGTATTCTTCGGCTGCTGATCGGTGAGCGTGATCCTGACGATCGACTTGATGCCCTTGAAGCCGTATTTCCACGGCACGACGAGGCGGATCGGCGCACCGTTCTGGTTCGGCAGCGTTTCGCCATAGAGCCCGACGGCC
Source organism: Rhizobium sp. 01N447_2 (assembly GCF_056399245.1). Taxonomy (NCBI): domain Bacteria; kingdom Pseudomonadati; phylum Pseudomonadota; class Alphaproteobacteria; order Hyphomicrobiales; family Rhizobiaceae; genus Rhizobium; species Rhizobium sp. 01N447_2. Next base: position 80,909 of record NZ_JBFTQY010000044.1, on the reverse strand, counting down.
AGCAGCGTCAGCGGATGGCGCGCCTCATCCAGGCGCAGACCCTCGACATAGGGCCAGTCGAGTGACTGGAAGAAACCCTTCTGCCCAGGCATCTCCTCCGGCCGCACCACGGTTTCGAAGGCGACGTATTTGGCGCTGCCGAGCGGCTCGACCTTGTCGAGCAGCGACGCCAGCGGAAAGCCGTCCCAGGGGATGACCATCGACCAGGCCTCGACGCAGCGCATGCGATAGGTGCGCTCCTCGATCGGGAATTCCTTCATCAGCGCCTCGAGGTCGAAGGTGCCTGGCTTGTTGACCATGCCGTCGACCTTGATCGTCCAGGGCAGCGGCTTGAAATCGCCGGAAAGAGCTGCGGGATCGCCCTTGTCGAGGCCGAACTCATAGAAATTATTGTAGGTCGTGACGTCCTTGATCGGCGTCGCCTTCTCGTCGACCTTGTATTTGCTCTCAACGGCGGAGAGGGCCGCAGCACTCGCCTTGCCGGCGCTGTAGAGCGCCATGGCGCCAAGTGCTGCCGCGCCGAGGAATTCACGACGGCGCACATAGATCTGGCGTGGCGTGATCTCTGATGACGCGATCTTCGGTGGGCGATAGGTTGGCATGTCGAAATCTCCTCGGCGGATTTCTGCAATATAGTCTTTAAACGAACCGCCCGCATGTTCGGATGAGTGTCTAAGCCTTGAATATTACAGACGTGAAGCCAATTTTTTGTGTTCGGCCGTGATGGAATAGGCTGTAACGAAACGTCGCGCCGTACCGTATATGATCGATGGGCCTCATGGGGCTTGGCCCATGCGTACCGGATTTGGCCTTCGCGGTAGTGACAGCCCCCGTCGATTGGATTAGGACAATTCCAAAAAGCAGCGTTTGCCCGGCCCGCAGGCTCCATGCCGCCCGGCTTTGCCTGATAATTCCGACACGTTGAGGAAGACACCGATGCCAGCTTACCGTTCGAGAACCACGACCCATGGCCGCAACATGGCGGGCGCCCGCGGCCTTTGGCGCGCCACGGGCATGAAGGATTCGGATTTCGGCAAGCCGATCATCGCGGTGGTGAATTCCTTCACCCAGTTCGTGCCCGGTCACGTGCACCTGAAGGACCTCGGCCAGCTCGTTGCCCGCGAGATCGAGGCGGCTGGCGGTGTCGCCAAGGAATTCAACACGATCGCCGTCGATGACGGCATCGCCATGGGCCATGACGGCATGTTGTATTCGCTGCCCTCGCGTGAGCTCATCGCCGACAGCGTCGAATATATGGTCAATGCCCATTGCGCCGACGCCATGGTCTGCATCTCCAACTGCGACAAGATCACCCCCGGCATGCTGATGGCGTCGCTGCGCCTCAATATCCCGACAGTCTTCGTCTCGGGTGGTCCGATGGAAGCCGGCAAGGTTGTGCTGCACGGCAAGACGCATGCGCTCGACCTCGTCGATGCCATGGTCGCCGCAGCCGATGACAAGATCAGCGACGAAGACGTGCAGACCATCGAACGCTCTGCCTGTCCGACCTGCGGCTCCTGTTCCGGCATGTTCACCGCCAATTCGATGAACTGCCTGACGGAAGCGCTCGGCCTGTCGCTGCCCGGCAACGGCTCGACGCTCGCCACCCATCTCGACCGCAAGCGCCTCTTCGTCGAGGCCGGTCATCTGATTGTCGATCTCGCCCGCCGTTATTACGAGCAGGATGACGTCAAGGCGCTGCCGCGCACCATCGCCTCCAAGCAGGCCTTCGAGAATGCCATGACGCTCGATATCGCCATGGGCGGTTCCACCAATACGGTCCTGCACATTCTTGCCGCCGCCCATGAAGGCGAGATCGATTTCACCATGGCCGATATCGACGCGCTGTCGCGCCGCGTGCCGTGCCTGTCGAAGGTCGCACCCGCCAAGAGCGACGTGCATATGGAAGACGTCCACCGCGCCGGCGGCATCATGTCGATCCTCGGCGAACTCGACAAGGGCGGTCTCTTGAACCGCGATTGCCCGACCGTGCATGCCGAGACGCTGGGCGATGCGATCGATCGTTGGGATATCACCCGCACCAACAGCGAAACTGTTCGCAACTTTTATCGCGCCGCTCCCGGCGGCATCCCGACCCAGGTCGCCTTCAGCCAGGAAGCGCGTTGGGATGACCTCGACACCGACCGTGAGAACGGCGTCATCCGCTCGGTCGAGCATCCCTTCTCCAAGGATGGTGGTCTTGCCGTGCTCAAGGGCAACCTTGCGATCGACGGCTGCATCGTCAAGACGGCCGGCGTCGATGAATCGATCTTGAAATTCTCCGGCCCGGCTCGCGTCTTCGAAAGCCAGGATGCCTCCGTCAAGGCGATCCTCGCCAACGAGGTCAAGGCCGGCGACGTCGTCGTCATCCGCTACGAAGGCCCGAAGGGCGGCCCCGRCATGCAGGAAATGCTCTATCCGACGAGCTACCTGAAGTCGAAGGGCCTCGGCAAGGCCTGCGCGCTGATCACCGACGGCCGCTTCTCCGGCGGCACCTCCGGCCTCTCGATCGGCCATGCCTCGCCGGAAGCGGCAAATGGCGGCACGATCGGCCTGGTGCGCGAAGGCGACATGATCGATATCGACATCCCCAACCGCACGATCAGCCTGCGTGTCAGCGAAACCGAACTTGCCGCCCGCCGCGCCGAGCAGGACGCCAAGGGCTGGTACCCGGTCGAAGTCCGCAAGCGCAACGTCACGACCGCGCTGAAGGCCTACGCCGCCTTCGCAACGAGTGCCGATCGCGGCGCCGTGCGGGATCTGAACGCCCGCTGAGTCGCTCGAACCGAAGACCCCAGAGTCAGCTGCTTTTCCAACCGGTCGCTTCAGAGCATGATGCCGAAAAGTGTGAGCGGTTTTCGGACGACATCATGCTCTCACTCTATAATGTAGAACAGGATTCAGATTTTAGGCCGACCCGGCCTAAAATCATCCTGTTCTAGAGCGGCCGGTTGATGTTTTTATAGGTCTCGCCGAGCTGCTTCAGCCGCTCGTCATAGGTAGCCTTGATACAGGCCGCATCCGCTCCGCATTCCTGTCGCTTCTTCAGCCATGCCGTCTGCTCGTCCTGCAAGGTTCCGCGCGAGCCCATCGCCAGCAGGCCGGAGAGCAGCTCGAAGGTCGTCACCATCTTCACGTCGGCATCGTTGAGCGCGCGGTTGTCGCAGATCGCTTTTTCATCCGGCTTCAATTCTTTCGCATCGCAATCGAAGCTTGCTGCCTGTGCCAGGTTCGATGCAATGAGCAGGATCGCAAAGCCGAGGGCCGCTGTCGTCGTTCTTGTCGTGATCATTCCTATGTTCCTGTTGCCGCCGGTCAGGCGAGCTTGCGCAGTGCCAGAGCCAGGAAGATGATGCAGATGAGCCAGACGGCAAGGATGAAGATCAGTCCGACCCGGCTGGAGGGACGCTCAATGCGCCTTGTCGCCTCCGTACGAAGCTCGTTCATCACCTCTACTGGCACGAGCCGGATCGCCAGCATGATACCGAGCGGCACGATGAGAAGATCGTCGAGATAGCCGAGCATGGGGATGAAATCGGGGATGAGATCGACAGGCGACAGTGCGTAGGCAGCAACCGCACCGGCCACCGCTTTCGCATGCCACGGCACACGGGCGTCACGGGCGGCAAGCCACAATGCTATGATGTCACGCTTCAGTGACTTCGCCAAGACTTTGGCTTTTGATATCAGCTGCATGGCCGTACTTCCTGAATCAAATTCGCAATCGCTTCAAGTGGTACTTCCGCGACGTTTCGTTGCCTTATTCTTCCATGCTTCCGCCCTCTTTCCTTTCTAGCGTCGGGCGCTACAACGTTCCTCAAGAGGATTCAAAAGGAATACCCATGCAAGGCTTTTTTAAGCGCGCCTCCGTCTCGCTGTTCGCTCTGATGCTCGTCCTGCCGGCTGTCGCCCATGCGCAGACGGCAAAGACAGTGCCCGAAAGCCAGATGCAGATGCAGCTCTCCTTCGCGCCGCTCGTCAAACAGACGTCGGGCGCCGTCGTCAACGTTTATGCGGAAAAGATCGTCCAGCGGCAGTCGCCCTTTGCCGGCGATCCTTTCTTCGAGCAGTTTTTCGGCCAGCAGATGCCGAACCGTTCGGAGAAGCAGTCCTCGCTCGGTTCCGGCGTCATCGTCGAGGCGAACGGCACTGTCGTGACCAACAATCACGTCGTCGAAGGCGCCGATGACATCAAGATAGCGCTGTCGGATGGCCGCGAATTCCCCTGCAAGGTGGTGCTGCGCGACGACCGTGTCGATCTCGCCGTGCTGAAGATCGACACCAAGGAGAGCTTTCCGACATTGCCGATCGGCAATTCCGACGCGGTCGAGGTCGGGGATCTCGTGCTGGCGATCGGCAACCCCTTCGGCGTCGGCCAGACGGTGACGAGCGGGATCGTCTCAGCGCTTGCCCGCAACCAGGTGGTCAGAAACGAATTCGGCTTCTTCATCCAGACCGATGCCTCGATCAATCCCGGTAATTCCGGCGGCGCCTTGATGAACATGAAGGGCGAGCTGATCGGCATCAACACGGCGATCTTCTCGCGCGGCGGCGGCTCGAACGGTATCGGTTTCGCCATTCCTGCCAATCTGGTCAAGGTCTTCCTCACTTCCGCCGATGCCGGCGTCAAATCCTTCGAACGGCCCTATGTCGGCGCGAGCTTCGATGCCGTGACCTCGGAAGTGGCCGAGGCGCTGGGGCTGAACAAGGCCCGCGGCGCGCTCGTCGTCAAGGTCTCGGAAGGTGGGCCGGCGGCCAAGGCCGGGCTGAAGGCCGGCGAAATCGTCACCGCTGTCGACGGAATTTCCGTCGAACATCCCGATGCGCTGCTCTACCGGCTGACCACGGCCGGTCTCGGCAATTCGGTCAAGCTCACCGTCATCGAGAACGGCCGCGAGGAGCAACTGCCGCTGACGCTCGCCCGCGCCCCGGAAACCTCGCCGCGCGACCAGCGCACCATCGGCGGACGCACGCCGTTTAGCGGTGCCGTCGTCGAGAACCTGTCGCCGCGGGTCGCCGACGAGCTGCGCATGCCGCCGGAATCGGCGGGCGTCGTCGTATCCGAGGTGAAGGAGGATTCGCCTGCCGCCCGGCTCGGTTTCGAACCGAAGGATATCATCGTCTCGATCAACGGCACGGATGTGAAGTCGACCAGCGAACTGTCCGAGATCGCCGATAGCGACCCCGGCCTCTGGCGGGTCGAGATAGAGCGCGACGGCCAGCGCATCCGGCAATTCTTCCGATGAGCAACGATCTCTTCGCGCCGCGTGTTCCGGAGGAGGTTGCCGCCAGACGGCCGCTTGCCGACCGGCTGCGGCCGAAAACGCTTGCCGATGTCACCGGTCAGGAACACCTGACCGGTGAGGACGGCGTGCTGAAGAGGATGATCGAAAGCGGCTCGCTTGGCTCGATGATCTTCTGGGGTCCGCCCGGCACCGGCAAGACGACGGTGGCACGGCTGCTTTCGGGCGAGGCGGGGCTGGCCTTCGAGCAGATATCGGCGATCTTCTCCGGCGTCGCCGATCTGAAGAAGGTGTTCGAGACAGCCCGCCTGCGGCGTATGGACGGCCGTCAGACGCTGCTCTTCGTCGATGAGATCCATCGTTTCAACCGCGCCCAGCAGGACAGTTTCCTGCCCGTCATGGAGGATGGCACCGTCATCCTCGTCGGCGCCACCACCGAGAACCCTTCCTTCGAGCTCAACGCCGCTCTGCTGTCGCGTGCCCGTGTGCTCACCTTCACGTCGCATGACGAAGAGAGCCTCGAGGAACTGCTGAAGCGTGCCGAGGCGATCGAGCAGAAGCCGCTGCCGCTGACGGAGGATGCCCGCGTCAGCCTGATCCGCATGGCCGACGGCGACGGCCGCGCGGTGCTGACGCTCGCCGAAGAAGTCTGGCGCGCGGCGCGCGAAGGCGAGAGCTTCGACACAGAAGGCCTGACGCGCATCGTCCAGCGCCGTGCCCCGGTCTACGACAAGGCGCAGGATGGCCACTACAATCTGATCTCGGCACTGCATAAATCCGTACGCGGCTCGGATCCCGATGCCGCGCTCTACTATCTCGCCCGCATGTTCGATGCAGGCGAGGACCCGCTCTATCTCGGCCGGCGGCTGGTGCGCATGGCGGTGGAGGATATCGGTCTTGCCGATCCGCAGGCGCTGGTGATCTGCAACGCCGCCAAGGATGCCTATGAGTATCTCGGCTCGCCGGAAGGCGAACTGGCGCTGGCGCAAGCCTGCGTCTATCTCGCCACCGCGCCGAAATCGAACGCCGTCTATACCGCCTTCAAGGCTGCCACTCAGGCCGCCAAGCAGAACGGCTCGCTGCTGCCGCCGAAGCATATCCTCAATGCGCCGACCAAGCTGATGAAGGGCGAGGGGTACGGCGACGGCTATCGATACGACCACGATGAGCCGGATGCCTTTTCCGGCCAGGATTATTTCCCGGAGAAGATGGGACGCCAGATCTTCTACGATCCGCCGGAACGCGGCTTCGAGCGCGATATTCGCAAGCGGCTGGAATGGTGGGCAAAACTTCGCAAGGAGCGTAATCCGCCCTGAAACCTGGCGAACCTCAGGAAGCGCGCGGCGTCTTCTGATTTGCCGGCGCGGCGATCACCTTGACGGAAGATTCCGCAAGCCCGTGATGACCTTCCATATCGACGATGACATGCCAGTGGCCGCTTTCCGGAACGGCGATCTTGATCGGCGATTTGCGTGCCACGCCGCCGATATATTTGAAATCGAGAACCTCGGTGAACCGCTGGAAATTCGGGGCCGTCATCAGGCGGACATTGTTCACCGCATTCAACGACACCTCGATAATCGTTCCGGCGCGTTGTTCCTTGAGATCGTATTGGGTGAAGCGGAAATTCGGTTTCATCGGTCTCGTGGCGTCTGAAGTCTCTGCGACGCGATTTTACCAGCATGTCGGTTAAGGAAAAGTTGGAGCTCGGCCTTTCAGCTGATGTCTTCGTTCTCCGCCTCAGAGCGCGCCGAGAACGACATAGAGTTCGACGCAGGCGAGCACCACGCCAAAGACGATCAGCGCCTGGGCGGTGCGCTTCTCGCGCATCTGCCTATTGCCGCGGGTGATCCTGTGTGGGCGAGGGAACTGAAAACCGGAGGACATGACATGTCGCATGGCATTTGACCTTTGCAGCGATGGCGAAAGTCTACTGCTGCGGGCGATAGGAAATCCATTCGGAGCGGGGCACGGAAATATAGGAATGGCATAAAGGCCGATGCGAGAAATTTCGAAGCGTGATGTCGGAAAGACACGAGCACCGCCGTCCTTGCGGTATCGATGCAAACACGGAGCAAGGACATGTCGAAGATGACGCTGATTTCGATGATCGCAACGGCTGCCGCATTTCTGGCCGCGCCCGATATGGCGAGTGCCGACGGTACCGCGCCGGCGACTGAGGAGAAGAAGGCTGCAGCGCCGATTGTCAGGAAGGGAAGTCTGCCGGTAAACGGTATCGATTATTATTATGAGATCCGCGGCGAGGGCGAGCCGCTGCTGCTGCTTCACGGTGGCCTCGGGCAGATCGAGATGTTCGCGCCCGTCATGCCTGTTTTCACCGACCACCGGCAGGTGATCGCCGTCGATCTGCAGGGCCATGGCCGCACGCCCCTCGGCACGCGGCCGATCGAACTTCCGGCCATCGGCGCCGACCTTGCGATCCTGGTGAAGCAACTCGGCTACGACAGGGTCGACGTCTTCGGCTATTCCTTCGGCGGCGGGGTGGCTTTGAACATGGCGGCGAACGCGCCCGACCGGGTGCGCCGGCTGGTGATACTGTCGGCGCCCTATGCGCAGAACGGCTTCTTCCCGGAGATGCTGCCGCAGCAGGCGGCCGTCGGCGCCGCTATGGCCGACATGATGAAGGACACGCCGATGTTCCTCTCCTACAAGGCGGTGGCGCCCGACGTTTCGGAGTTTCCGAAGCTGCTCGACGCCATGGGCGCGCTGATGCGCGAACCAAACGACTATGGCGACGCGGTCGCGAAGCTCACCATGCCGGTCATGCTGATCTATGGCGATGCCGACATGATCCGCCCCGAGCACATGATTGACTTCTACCATAAGCTCGGCGGCGGCCTGCGTGATGCGGGCTGGATGCGGGAGAACATGTCGAAGAACCGGCTGGCGATCCTGCCTGATCTCACCCATTACGAGACTTTCGCCTCGCCCCTTATGGCGAATATGGCAATGACCTTTCTCGATGGCGGCGGCAAGGCGCCGAACTGGGCCGAGCAGGTCGGAAAGTAAGGGAAGGCGGCCGGGCTTTCCCGGCCGCCTTTCCTCTGCGGTCAGCTGCCGCGCTGGTTTTCCCGATCCAATTGCGTCACCAGCGCCAGGATCGTTTCCGAAACCGGCGTCGGCACGGCAATCAGACGTCCAAGCGCCACCACCATGCCGACCAGCGGCGTGATTTCGAGCGCCTTGCCACCGATCAGATCCTGCAGCATCGACGTGCGCACGGCACCGATATGGCGCGATTGTTCGAGCCGCTGCTCGACGGTCATGCTGAAACGCGCGCCCAAGGCCTCGCCGACAGCGCGGACCTCGTTCATCACTTTGCCGACTGTGGTCGAAAGTGATGGATCTGCCATGATGTCAGTCATCAGCGCCCTGGTCAGCGCGCTGATCGGGTTGAAGGCGGTATTGCCCATCAGCTTGCTCCAGATCTCGTCGCGGATAACAGGCGTCGTCGTGATGTTGAGGCCGGCGTCGGTCAGCACCGCGGCGATCGCCTCGAGATCGGGCGAGATCTCGCCCGAGGGCTCGCCGAGCACGAAGCGGCCGTTGTTGGCAAGCTGGATCTCGCCGGGATTGATCACCTCTGCGCCTTGATAAGCGACGCAGCCGATGACGCGTTCCGGCCCGATCAGCCGCCAGAGCCTGCCGCCGGGATCGAGTTCGTCGAACTGCAGTTCGGCATGCCGGCTTTGGGTATCGCGGTGAAAATACCACCACGGAATGCCGTTAAGGATCATGACGACGCGGGTGCCCTCCTTGAGGAGGCCTGCAATGCCTTCGGCGGCAGGCGCCAGCTGATGCCCCTTGAGGCCGGTGATGACGAGATCCTGTGGCGGCAATGTGCTGGGATCGTCGGTCGCAGTCAGGCGGACGTTGATTGGCCTATCCGCATCGGCTTCGCGCAGGCTGAGACCGTTGTCGCGGATGGCGTCGAGATGGGCTCCACGCGCGACGACGGAGATGGTGGCGTCGTTTCTGGCTTGGCTCGCAAGCTTGGCGGCGATAGCGCCGCCGAGTGCCCCGGCGCCATAGATGCAGATGGACTTGATGGACATACTCGCCTCTTCATGGTGGTGATCGAACCTAGATCTAGGTCATTCCAGGCGTGAGGCGAATGCTAATTTGCCGCATGATGCGCTTTCCTGCGGTCACAGCGGCGCTGCCGCCGGATCCCCGAGATCGGGGATCCGGCGGACAGTGCCCGGTCTTCAGGCCGAGGTCGTTGCATCGCTCGGAAAATCCGTGGACAGAGCGAGCTGGCGCCAGGTGGCAAGTTCCTTTTCAACGCTGACATGCTGCTGCTCGATCATTGCCACCGTGTCGCTGCCGAACGGCATCCGCAGCGGCGGATTGGCCGAGTTGACCATCGTCATGATGCCGGTGGCGAGCCTCGCGGGATTGCCGGGCTGGGCATGGTTGGCGTCGGCGGCGAAACTGCGCATGTTGCCGGCCGGCGTGCCTTCGTAATCGGCGATGGAGGCCGGGCTGATCGCCAGCGACGTGTCGGCGAGGAAGTCGGTGCGGAAGAAGCCGGGCTCGACGATCGTCACCTTGATGCCGAAAGGTTCGAGTTCGGCGGCCATCGATTCGGACAAGCCTTCGACGGCGAACTTCGTCGAGCCATAGACGCCCCAGCCGGGATAACCGAAGTAACCGCCGATCGAGGAAAAGTTCAGGATGTGGCCGGAGCGCTGGCGGCGCATATAGGGCAGCACGGCTCGCGTCACCTTCAGGAGCCCGAAGACGTTCGTGGCATAGAGCCTTTCGATCTCTTCGGCAGTGGCTTCCTCGACAGCGCCGAGCAGGCCGTAGCCGGCATTGTTGGCGAGAACGTCGATGCGGCCGAAGCGGGCGATGCCGGCAGCCGCGGCCTCCTTGGCCTGCGCCTCATTGGTGACGTCGAGCGCGACGGCAAGCAGGTTCGGATGATCATCGAACTGCTCGGTCACGGTTTTCGGGTTGCGGGCGGTGGCGATGACGGCATCGCCTGATGCAAGGGCTTCCTTGGTCATCAGCGCGCCGAAGCCGCGGGATGCACCAGTGATGAACCAGACTTTCATGACGAATTCCTCTCGATGTGTTCGGTTGGCGTCGCATCTCTGTGCCGACGGGTTGAATTTGACCGAAAATCCGTTGCTGTATAAGATTTGTTATTCTTGAAACTATGATGATTGTAGTTCAGCAATGCGAGCCACCGAACTGTCCGAACTTGCGGCCTTCGCGGCTGTCGCGCGGCATAAGAGCTTTCGCAAGGCGGGTGAGGAGCGGGGCGTCACCGCTTCCGCAATCAGTCACGCCGTGCTCAATCTCGAAGACCGGATCGGTATTCGCCTGCTCAACCGCACGACGCGCAGCGTCTCGCTGACGGAAGCCGGCGAACTGTTGATCTCGCATCTCGATCCGGCCTTCGGCGAGATGGCAGCAGCGCTCGATGCTCTGAACCGCTACCGCGACACGCCGTTCGGCAAGGTGAGGATCAATGTGCCGAACTCGATCGGCCCCTTCGTCATCGGCCGCATCATCGGCCCATTGCTCAAAAGCAATCCCAATCTGCAATTGGAGATCAACGCGACCGATAGGCTGGTCGATATCGTCAAGGAGGGCTTCGATGCCGGCATCCGCTTCGGCGAGCGCGTCACCGAGGGCATGATCGCGCTGCGCATCAAGCCACGCATCCGTTTGGTTGTCGTCGGTTCGCCCGCCTATTTCGAGACCCGGCCGAAGCCGGCGACACCCCACGAACTCAAGCGTCATCTTTGCATCCAGAACATGTTTCCGTCAGGTGCGCGCTATGCCTGGGAATTCGAGAAGGATGGCCAGACGGTGAGCTTCCAGCCGAGCGGACCGCTGTCGCTCGACGATCACGAGCTGATGATGCAGGCAGCGCTTGGTGGCGTCGGCCTTGCCTATATCTGGGAGCCGCGCGTGGAGAAGGCGATCGCCAGCGGCGAGCTGATTAAGGTGCTGGACGACTGGTGCCAGCCGGAGGAGCCGCTCTATCTCTACTATCCGAGCCGTCGCCACATGTCGGCGGGTTTCAGGGCAGTCATCGACGCGATGAGAGCCGAGTAAAAAGGTCGGGATTCGCATCCGTCACCCTTTTGACTCCGACGCCTGAACTGGCCAAAGATGCTGGCATGGCCGTCATGGCCCGCATCATCGGGAGAGGTTGATGAACTGTCAGATTTTGCCAACTGCCAATCGAAGGGGACCAAAGCGGCCCAGCGGTCTATTTCCCGCATTGGCTGCGCTTTTGCTGCTCGCCTCGGCGGCGGTCGGGCAGGACATCGGACCGCAAAGCCAAATCTCGCGCCAGCAGGTCGAAAAATTCATCGGCCTGTGGAAAGATCACTTTGCCGGTGCCGATAGCCTGCAGCAGCGGCGGACAGCCTTCAGGACGCTGATGGAGACGACGCCGGGGCCGACGCGCATCCAGGTTCGGCAGGTCGATGCCGACGGCGTCGATGCCGAGCTGATGTGGCCCGCGCGTCTTCATCACCCGATCGGCCAAAGGGTGATCCTCTATATTCATGGCGGCGGCTTTTCCAGCGGCTCGATCCGCACGCACAGCCTGCTCGCGGGATCTCTCGCCAAGGCCGCGTCCAGCGACGTTCTTCTCGTCGAATATCGGCTGATGCCCGAATATGCTTATCCCGCGCAGATCAACGACGCGCTGACGGCCTATCGTTGGCTTCTCGACAACGGCTATCGCGACGAGAACATCATCGTCGCCGGAGATGGCGCCGGCGGCAATATCGCGATCGAGACGGTGCTGCGGCAGATGCAGGCGGCGAAACCGCTGCCGGCGGCCGTAATTGCCCTGAGCCCCATCACCGATCTTGCCGCGACGGGCGGCTCGATGACATCAAATGCCGGAAACGACCCACTGCTCGGCAAGGCTGAGATCGAGACGCTGCGCAAGACTTATCTCCTCAGCCGGTCTCCGACCGATCCCCAGGCATCACCGCTCTATGCCGACATGACCGGCTTTCCGCCGCTGCTGCTGCAGGTCGGCTCCGGTGAGGTCCTGCTGGACGACACGCTACGGCTTGCCGACAAGGCGCGCCAGGCGGGGGTGGATGTTACCACCGAGGTCTGGCCGGGCATGCCCCATCAGTGGCAGCTGTTTCCCTCGCTGCTCGACGATGCCGATCGGTCGAGCCAGAATATCGCCGAGTTTGCGATCCGGCATTTTGCGGACAAACCGCAGGAATAGGGGCCGCAGGACCAGGCGTCCTGGCGCCTCCGTCATCGCATCATTGCGCGCGAGACGGTGACGGCGCCAGAGGACGCTCGACCTCTCGGCCGACGCTGAGCGTCTTTCGCACATTCGGCTCCAGCCGCTCGATATAGGCATGGTCGGGTGCAGCACCCAGCGCATCCAGCATTTTCGAGAAGAAACACCGGGCCGCTGCCGCCGCCGTGACGTCGAAGACATCGGCATCGCTCAGCCCGTGTTTTTTCAGCCCATCTATATCCTGCTGCGTGACCGATGTCGCATCGCGCGCCACCTTGGCGGCAAAGGCCATGATAGCGCGCTCGCCGGCATCGATAGGCGCCTTTTCCGTCTCGTTGACGACAGCCGTCAGCCCGTCGCTGGTGAAACCCTCGCGCAGCAGCACCGAGCCGTGCGCCAGCATGCAATACGAGGATTTGAGCTCCTTGGCCGCCGCCAGCGTCACCAGTTCGTAGCGCCGCAAGCTCATATGGCCGCGAATGCTCGAAAGCAGCGCCGCCCAGCTCTCCATCACCTCCGGCCGATGGCCGAAGGCCCGGTACATGTTCGGCAGATAACCATAATTCGCCTCGGCCGACGCATACATCGACGTCGTCTTCTCGCTGGCGGATGCATTGGGGGTGTGAATGAAAGCCATGGCATGATCCTCCTCTATTGTGAGAAGGATAGGGTAGATATGCAGGACAGCAATCCTGAAATATCAGGCAGCATCACTGCTCGCAGAAGCGTTACCACTTCTCTTGATGGGAAGGGTTACGGTAAACGTCGATCCGCATCCTCTTGCGCTTCGAACCTCTATCGAGCCGCTATGTAGTTCAACGATCTGCTTCACCAGGTTGAGGCCGATACCCGTTCCGGCAATCCCGGTCGACGTCCGGGCACGAAAGTAGCGCTGGAACAGCCGGGGCACGTCTTCGGCATCGATCCCCACTCCATCATCGCTGATCGAAACTTTGACGTTTCCCGTCTCTGTCCATGCCGTAACGCGAATTTCGGAGGTTCCGGGCGCGTACTTGACGGCATTGGAAAGCAGGTTGGTAAAGACCTGTGCCAAAGTGCGGGGATCGCCATCGATGAACTCCGGCAGCTCATCGATATTCAAGACGAAGCTGTGCGACTTTGCGATCGTCGACTGCCGCTCGCAACAGGTTTTTATCAATGATCTCAATGTGCAGGCGTCGTAGCTGATATCGATCTTGCCGGTATCGAGGCGTCCGGCTGACAGGATGCTCTCCATGAGATCGACGATCCGGTTCACCGATGCGCGGATTTGATCGACCTTGTCGCTGAGAAATTCGGGCTCTAACGCCCCCCTCTTTCGCAGCAGCCGCTGGGCTGCAGCGTCGATGATTGCAAGCGGCGTCCTGAATTCATGCGATGCCATCGCCACGAATTGCCGCTGCAATTCGTTGATGTTCCGCTCCTGCGCCAGCATGCGCTCGAGTTCCAGCGCCTGCCGCTCGACTTCCGCCGTGCGGCTCTTAACCGTCGCTTCGAGCTGATCGTGATGCCGGCGCAGCTCTTCCGCCAGCCGGACGGTCTTGGTGACGTCCTCATGGGTGGCCACRTATCCACCGTTTTGCATCGGATTGTGAGTGATCTTGATAACGCGCCCATCGGCCAGGACGATGTTCTGGCTGGCCGGCGCACCACGGACTGTCGCTTCAAAGACCACGTCAAAATAGGTCGTGGTATCGGCGGGGCCATTTCCCTCCCGGCTGCGATAGGCCAGGATATCCACAAGCGGCGTTCCCGGTTGCGTCAGAAGGTCCGGCAGATTGTACATCCGCGCGTAGGAGGCGTTGCACAATATCAGGTTCTTGGTCGAATCGAACATGCACAGCCCATGTGGCATGTTGCTGAGGGCTGCGTCGAACCGGCGATGTTGTTCGGTCAGGCTGTCTTCGACCCGAATGAGGGTCGAGATGTCTTCGTAACTGAGGATCCAGCCTCCATCCCTCGATGGGGCGCAGGTCAATGAGACCATCCCTCCGTCGGAAAGGGCAAACTGAGACGTGGGCTGTCCACCGGCCATCGCCCGCCGGGATGCCACTGCACGGCAGTCTGCGGTGCCCGGCAATCCGTCGATATTCATGCCTTTGCGGATGGCTCCTTGCGGAAGGCCGAGAATGTCCAGCGTGCGGGAATTGAAAGCCGTCACCGTACCGGCAGGATCAAGCAGAACGATGCCCTGAGGCAGGCTCTCCAGAATGGATTCAAACGAGTGTGGCATCATCCGGCCCTGCTTCAGATCTGGCGCGTTGCACGTATCCGTAGCATTCGTCAGAAACGATAAAGTTTCGCTAATGTCTATTGCCGGGACTTCCTCGACGGAAACCTGGAGCACACGCCTGGTCCGGAATTCTTCTGTCGTTTGCGATAGGCGAACCAGCGTTCAAGCGGAAGCTGCTTTGCTTCTGCCGGCAGGCTGCTGCGAGCCGTATGTCGACTTCAGATGGAATGCCAGGCTGAGCAGCAGATAGTCGTCCTTGTTGTCGATGTCCTTGCCCATCAAATGCTGCGCCCGCTGCAGCCTTTGATAGAGGGTGTTGGTGTGTATGCCGAGGGAGGCCGCTGCCTTGGAAGCCGATTTCCCGCTCTCGATGTAGATTTCCAGCGTCCTCAGAAGGGCGTCGCCATTCGCCTCTTTCTCGATTGGAGCAAGTATCTGATCTGCAAATTCGAGGATATCGGCAGCGGATTGCTTGCGCAGCAGTCTGTCGATGCCGGTCTCGCTGTGCACAAGAATGCCCGCACGATGTCTCATGCTCATGAGATGGGCGGCCTCGACAGCCTGATTGGCCGCTTCGGGATAACGATGGGGCGCGCTTTGCATCAGGCTTGCCCCGCACCGCCATCCTTCCGCAGTTGCCTTGTCTCCGATGGGTTCCAGATTCTTCCGCAGGGCTTCCTCGGTGGCAGCGCAGAACAGCAGGAAGACGCCTTCGTCCGTATAGAACGACAATTGGTTCTGGATCGTCGCCGCCCTCAACGCCTGCTGAAGCGTTCTCTGCAGGAACAGGCTCTGGTTCTGGGCGCTCTCCTGCTCATGCCTGACAAAGATGATCTGGCAATATTTCTTGATCTGAAAGCCGAACCGGACGGCTCCACCCGAGGTGACGAGATCATCCCTTCCCAAGGCCTCGAAGTGCTTCCGTCTCTTACTGTTGAGGATGTCGTCCTGTGACGCGCTGCGGACAATTTCGAGCGCTACGAAAGCGGACACCACGCCCAGGATCGCAGCGGAATAGCTTGCATTGTCACCGCGCTCGAAATGAAAGCTTCCGACGACGTCGTCGGCGACACGGACGGGCTGCACGGATAGGTCCTCTCTCTGTGATAGGCTACCGTCGAAGAGCCCGACCGGCATGTCCTCCGTGGCCTTCGGCTCTTTCCATTCCCTGGACACGAACGTCGTTCCAAAAATATCGGCGTAGTGGAAGTCGATGCCGTAATGCGTCGCGATCTCCTCGAGATGTTCGCCAAGTGGCCGGTGGCGCGTAAAGATGGAGAGGATGTCGTCGTGGGCCGAAAGCGAGCGCGCTAGCTCCGCGTTGCGCCTTTCGATCTCCAGCCGCATCCGGTTGATACTTTCATTCGACCGGACGGCCAGCTCGTAGGCCTGCGACTTCTTATAGGCGATGGCGAGCTGCGTCGCCACGGCTGCAAGCAGGCTGACGCTGAATTCACCATAGGCGGACCCCGGCCGAAACGACATGACCGTCAGCGTTCCCAGCGTCGTCGTGTCCGTCTTGATGGGAACGCAGATAAGGCTATGTGAGATACCCTGTTCGGACAGGAAGCGAACGTTTGGCGCACGCAGGTTTGCATGAGCATCTCTGATATCTTCTGGCGAGTTCAGCAGGACGGGTGTTCCGGTCGAGAACACGCTGCCGGCGATCGATTCTTGAGGCGTGACGCGATAATTGTAATAATCGTCGTCGAAACCGACCTGCGATACTGGAATGAGCAGACCCGACGCCTCGTCGTAAAGTCTGAGTACGCCCGCGTCGCTCTCGGCTATCACACTCAGCGTCTGTTCGATCGCGTTGACGTTGATCTCGTTCGGATCGAGTGAATCGAGGACATTGCGATTGATGGCGTTCATGGCCCGAACCGCGCGGTTCTGAAAGCGAATGACTGCGCTAAGCACGATCTTCTGTAGGCGGGCGAAGACGGTTTCATAGTGGGCGCCGGGAATCCGCACCTCGCAGACGGCGCCTGCAAAATAGGAAATATCGGCGGTCAATATGGCATCGTCCTCGTCGCGGTCGTGGCTGAAGGTGATCGTAGGTTCCGACGCGTCGGTGTCCGGAATCGTCGGTCGACCCGAAGCTCGCCGCCAGCTTACGAGCGGTCGGCTCGACAAAAGCAAAAGCGAACTCTCGATTTCGTCCATGATCGTCATGTGGCAACCCTGTGTCTTTTCACACAAATAAACTGAATATGATGTGTGTTTCAACATCCAAAAACGGCTGCTCACATATTAAGCATGTTTTATAAACGCTCAAAAGGGGAGCATTCCATGCTTAGTCAAATCAAGCGCAGGCACATCATTGTCGCGATGCTGTTCATCTGCTGGGTCGTCGGCTTCCTCGACAAGACCGCGATCAACATCGCCATCATTCCGATCGTCGACGAGTTCCACCTGACCTCCGAACAGTCCGGGATGATCATCAGCGCATTCTTTCTCGCATACTCTCTGACGCAGCTCGTCGGCGGATATCTTGTCGATCGGCTGGGAACCCGCTCGGTCTTGACCTCGGCAGTCGGCATCTGGTCGCTCGGCACGATCGCATGCGGCGCGGTCGGCTCCGCCATGGGGCTGGCCGTGTCACGCGCTCTGGTCGGCATGGGCGAGGCTGTCTTCCCGGCGGGAAGCTCCGTCGCCATAACCGACAACTTCAAAAAGGAGAGCATGGCGAGACCGAAATCGGTCATTCAGTCGGGAGCGTCCGTGGGCTTTGCCGTCGGCTCGATCGTCACCACGGCGTTGATCGCCTACTTCAACTGGCGTGTCATGTTCGTCACCCTCGGCCTGATCGGATTGGTTCTTGCAATCCTGCTTTATCTGGTCATGAAACCAATGGTCCGCACTGCTCCGGTATCCGCCGGGCCGAAGGCGACAAAGTCGGAAAAAGCCCGGATCACGGCTCTGCTCAAGAATTCGCTGACCTGGAAGATCGCCCTCTGCTACTTCTTCACCAACATCGTGTTTTGGGGTCTTCAGTCCTGGCTCCCGTCCTATTGGGTGAAGGTCAAGGGCATGAGCATGATGTCGATGGGCGCATACTCGGCAATCCCGCCGGCCGTTGGTTTCCTGTCTTTCCTCTTCTCCGGCTGGCTGCTCGACCGCTATTTCCATAAGAAGGAGAAATACGTCATCTGCATCGGCGCCCTGGTGTCGGCAGCGTTCATCTATCTGATGGCCTACACCACATCCATTCCGCTGGCCTTCTTCTATCTGACGGTTTCAAACGTGTTCCTGAACGCGATCTCGATCAGCGTGTTCGTGACGATCATGAA
The DNA here is from genome assembly GCF_056399245.1 of Rhizobium sp. 01N447_2. NCBI lineage: Bacteria > Pseudomonadati > Pseudomonadota > Alphaproteobacteria > Hyphomicrobiales > Rhizobiaceae > Rhizobium > Rhizobium sp. 01N447_2. The sequence continues at coordinate 62,882 of NZ_JBFTQY010000044.1, read as the reverse complement.
GCACTACCCCAGTCATTCGGTGGGGACCGCCACGGGCCTGATCAATTCCCTGGCCCAGATCGGATCGTTCGCCTCGCCGACAGCGATCGGCGCCATCCTGCACGCTACGGACCAGAACTATCAGACGGCCTTCCTGGCGATCATCGGCTGCGCTGTCGTGACCCTCGCCGTGGCGGCGACGCTTCCGACCGGAAGCACGGACGAACTGGTCGCAGATCAACCAATTCCAGGACTCGTGAAATGACATATATCGACATCATCGAGCGTGTTGTCGCCGACAAGGCGGAAGGGCTGCGGTCGGCAGCCAATGAAATCTGGTCCTTCGCCGAAATCCGATATGAAGAGTATAAGTCGGCAGCACTCCTGGCCGACCTTCTCGAAGCGGAGGGATTCGCTGTCGAGCGTCGGGCCGGAGGAATCGAGACGGCTTTCGTCGCAAGCTGCGGTAAGGGACAGCCCGTCGTGGCGATCCTGGGCGAGTTCGATGCGCTTCCCAATCTCAGCCAGGAGGGCGACGTCGCAGGATACAAGCCAGTCGTCCCCGGCGGTAACGGTCATGGATGCGGACATAATCTGCTGGGCGTCGGTTCGCTCGCCGCCGCCATGGCGCTTAAAGCCTGCAAGGACGAGCTCGGGCTTGCCGGTACGGTCCGCTTCTACGGCTGTCCTGCCGAAGAAGGCGGCGGCGGAAAGGCCTTCATGGCCCGCGAGGGATTGTTCGATGGCGTCGACGTCGCCTTCACATGGCACCCGTGGGATGAGAACCTCGCCTACCATGCAAGAATGCTGGCGACGAACCAGGTCTATTTCACTTTCCGTGGTGTGAGTGCACATGCGGGCTTCGAGCCCCATCTCGGGCGAAGCGCGCTCGATGCAGTCGAGCTGATGAATGTCGGGGCAAATTTCCTGCGCGAGCACATCGTCCAGGACGGCAGAATTCACTATGCGATAACGGATACCGGCGGAAAAGCGCCCAATGTCGTGCAGTCGCAGGCCGAAGTACTCTACAAGGTCCGCGCGCCGCTGATGGATCAGGTGCGGGACATCACCGAACGGGTCAAGGACGTGGCGCGGGGCGCGGCTCTGATGACGGGAACGGAGGTCGAAATCACCTTCGATGCAGCCTCCGCCGACCTCATACCGAACGCCACGTTGGCAGGTATGATTCACCAGGAGCTCGACAAGATCGGCGGAGCGTCCTTCTCGAACAGCGAGAAAGAGTTCGCGGCGGAGATCCAGAGGACTTTTCCGAGGGACGTTCAAGCTCGCATCGAGAAGCGCGGGACGATCCTCTCCGGACATGTCAACGAACTCGTAGAAAAGCCGACGTTTCTGCACGGTTCGACCGACGTTGGCGACGTCAGCTGGATCGTTCCCACCGGACAGGTCTATATGGCGACATCAGCCTACGGAACGCCTCCACATAGCTGGCAGATGGTTGCGCAGGGAAAGACCTCCTACGCTCATAAAGGAATGCTCCAKGCCGGCAAAGTGATGGCCGCCGCCGCCGCCAGGTGTCTCCAGGACAGCGAGTTGATCGGCCGGGCGAAGCAGGAGCACGTTAGGGAACTCGGAGGCACTTCTTACAAGCCTCTCATTCCGCTCGAGACGAAACCGATGAAGGTCCGCTAGGCAATGCGGACGGTTATGTGAGCCATGGAATAGTTGCGGCGAGGAACGGCGAGGGGACTTCAGCCGAGTTTGGCCAATTGCTCGTCTAGAAGGTCAAGGCTGTCCTCTTCGACTTCGTTGACGTCACTTGGCATGGGCTCGCCGGTCTCCTGGTAAACAAGCCAGGCGACGTACATGGTTGCTGTCGTCAGCGCGTTCCAGCCGTCTTCGCTGGGCTTTCCCACGACCTCAGAGAGCCGACGAAGCGTCCCGCGCTCATCGTCGCTGTAGATAAGATCGGAGAAGTCTCGGCCAGTCAGGCGTCCGCCATCACCCCAAGTGCGGATTGCCGCTAAGGCGGCTTTGGCTTCGGGCGCGTGAGGTTCGGCGCGCTCGATTTGTGCGACCAAAGACGCGGCGATGGCTGCCAAGCGCCGCGCCTGTTCGCGTGGCGGCAGAACGGTCAGCTCGGCGCGCAATTTCATGTCACCATGGTCTCCACTGGGCTGTCGCAACGTCTATTAACACAGAATAGAAGCCCTTCCTGCTTTTGCCGGAAGGTCCGCCGATTGCGCCGCATTGATCGCTTCGACGGAAATGCCGGGCGAGCCTGAATCTTCCACATCTTTGCTGCCAACGCATCGGGCGATCGTGCGCCACGCACGATTTTGAAGATCGAAAAATATCAACATATGCCTCTCAGTCATAGTCGTCTCTTAGATCGTTCCAATTTTTAGAGCGAGATTCCGGCAGTAGGGGAGGCGGAATTTTGCATAGATGCACCTGATGGATAGCAGTTCATATAAATTCGCTTGACAGAATTGGAACGTTCCAAATATCTAAGCAATCATTCGACGTTGGCGTCGGGAGGAAGACGTGACAAAGGCGCGGGTAACCGTCATCGACATTGCGAAGGCCGCAGGCGTCTCCAAATCGACGGTTTCGCTGGTGCTTCAGGGCTCCTCCCTGGTCAATGAGGGGACGCGTGCCAAGGTCAATGCGGTGATGCGCGAGCTGGGCTACGTCTACAATCGCGGCGCAGCCAATCTTCGCCAAGCCAGTGCCAAATCGAGGATCATCGGGGTCGTCGTGAACGACCTGACGAACAGCTTCTTCGCGGAACTGGCGGTCGGCGTCGATATGGTCGTTCAGTCGGCCGGATTTGTGCAGTTCCTGTCGAACACCAGCGAGAGCATCGACAGGCAGCGCGAGGTTGTCGCATCGATGCGGGAACATGGCATTTCGGGGCTCATCGTGTCGCCGGCGCGCGCCACCGATGCCGCAGACTTCAAGCCGCTTGTCGCCGCAGGGATTCCGGTGGTGGTCGTCGTCAGAAACCTGCCTGGTGCCAAGGTCTCGTCCGTCGTCTCCGACAACCAGGCTGGCATGATGTCCGCGGTCAAGCACCTGGCGGAACTCGGTCACAAGCGCATCGCTTTTCTCGGCGGCTTTCCCGACACCGCTGTCTTCGACGACCGCCTTGCCGGTTACCGAAGCGGCATGGAGGCAGCCGGGCTCGACTATCACCAAGAACTTGTCATCTCGTCGGCGCCTTCGCGAGCCGGCGGGGTGGAGGCGATCGGAAAAGCAATCGTTCTTGCTGACAAACCCTCAGCAGCCGTCTGCTTCAACGATGCCGTAGCCTTCGGTGTTTGCGACGGATTGCGTGCGCGCCGACTGGAACCCGGCTCCGACTTCGCGGTCGTGGGTTTCGACGACGTCATCGAGGCTCAGGCGGCGGTTCCGGCGCTCACGACGGTCTCGGTCGATCCGCAGGGCATCGGGCGCCGCGGCGCGCAGCTGCTTCTGAAGCAGATCAATGCGGGCAAGGCCGAGGCGGAGACGGTGACAACAGCGGTTCGGCTGGTTGTTCGCGAGAGCTGCGGAGCCCGCAAGAGCGTAAAAATCGAAACAGGACTCTGAGTAAGGCCCATGAAGAAGCATCTCACCCCGACCGARGCGGCCGCGCTGATCCCGGATGGCGCTGTTGTAACGGTGTCTTCCTCGAGCGGTCTCGGTTGCCCGGACCTCATGCTGAAGGCGATTGGCGAACGTTTCGATGCGACCGGCCACCCTCGTGATATCACCACCCTTCACCCCATCGCCGCCGGCGACATGAGCGGCATCAAGGGTGTCGATCATATCGCCAAGAAGGGGCTGCTCAAGCGCATCATCGGTGGTTCCTATCCGTCCGGCCCGTCGTCATCAGAGCCGCCGCTGATCTGGCAAATGATCACCAACAACGAAATCCCGGCCTACAATATTCCGTCGGGTATCCTCTTCGACATTCATCGCGAAGCCGCCGCGAAGCGGCCGGGCGTCCTGACCAAGATCGGCATCGACACATTCGTCGATCCCAAGCGGCAGGGTTGCGCGATGAACGGCCTGGCTTCGGAGCATCCGGTGGTCAAGCGCGTGAGCTTCGAGGGCGACGACTGGCTGTTCTTTCCCTCGATCGTCCCTGATGTCGCCATCATTCGCGCCACCACTGCCGACGAGCGCGGCAATCTGACATACGAACATGAAGGCGCCTATCTCGGCGGCCTCGATCAGGCGCTGGCCGCACGCAACAACGGCGGCATCGTCATCGCCCAGGTCAAGCGGATCACCAAGGAAGGCTCGCTGAAGCCTCATGACGTCCGCGTGCCTGGAATGCTGGTCGATTATGTGGTCGTCGATCCGGAGCAGAAGCAGACGACGCAGACGCAATACGATCCGGCAATTTCCGGGGAGATCTTCCGCCCGCTCGATAGCTTCAGCGTTCCGGAGTTCAATGTTCAGAAAGTCATCGCGCGTCGTGTTGCGCAGGAACTGCAAGCGGGAAGCTGCGTCAATCTCGGCTTCGGCATATCGGCCAACGTGCCGCGAATTCTGCTGGAGGAAGGGCTTCACGGCGCAGTCACCTGGGTCATCGAGCAAGGCGCAGTCGGTGGGGTGCCGCTGCTCGACTTCGCCTTTGGCTGCGCCTCCAATGCGGACGCCTATATGCCGTCTCCCTATCAGTTCACCTACTTCCAGGGTGCAGGCTTCGATGCATCGCTGCTGTCCTTCCTCGAGATCGGCAAAGACGGTTCGGTCAATGTCTCCAAGCTCTCCTTCCGGCCACATGTGACGGCCGGCGCCGGAGGCTTCGTCGACATTACGGCGCGGGCGAAGAAGATCGTCTTCTCAGGCATGTTCAATGCCGGAGCGAAGCTTTCGATCGCCGATGGCGCTCTTCTCATCGAGAAGGAAGGTAAGCTGAAGAAGCTGGTGAACGAGGTCGAACATGTCACCTTCAGCGGCAGGCGCGCGATCGAGCAGGGGCAGKAGATCACCTATGTCACCGAGCGGTGCGTGATGAAACTGACGTCCGATGGTATCGTCCTCACCGAGATTGCGCCCGGCGTCGATCTCCAGTCCCACATCCTCGATCAGTCGGAGTTTCCGCTGATCATAGCGCCCGACCTGAAGGTCATGGACGCGGCGCTCTTCGCGGAGGCAACCATCGGCCTGTCGCTTCCAGAAAAAAAGGCACGGACGCTGGAGGGCAGCTTCCATGGCTAGCGGAACAGTCAGAATTGACGTCGATGGACATGTTGCGACGCTGACGATTTCTCGTCCGGAGAAGCTGAACGCGCTCGACCTGGACATGCTGAAAGCGCTGGCGGATGCGGCCGACGAGGTGGAGGCGAACGCGAATGTGCGCGCTGCCATTCTCACCGGCGAAGGAAAGGGCTTTTCCGCCGGCGGCGATATCAAGGCCTGGGGCGGAATGTTGCCTCAGGAGTTCGGTCATCTCTGGGTTCGCCACGGCCACCGTATCTTCGAAAGACTGGCGACGCTCAGGGTGCCGCTGATCGCGGCTCTGAACGGCCACGCCCTCGGGGGAGGGCTTGAACTTGCAGGCGTCGCGGACATTCGCCTCGCCGAGCAGCACATCAAGATCGGCCTGCCGGAAACCGGTCTTGGAATGGTGCCGGGCTGGTCCGGGACGCAGCGTCTTGTGCGCCGGTTCGGGGCGCAGGCGGTCCGGCGTATGGCCCTGGGTGGCGAAATATTCACTGCCGAAGAGGCGCGTACGCTCGGGATCGTGGACGCAGTCGTTCCGACGGGGAACGCGCTCACTGCTGCCAGGGAATATGCTGGGCGGATTGCCGCAAGGGGGCCGGCTGCCATCGAGATCGCGAAGTTGATGATCGCATCGGCAAACGGCGAAGACAATGGAACCGCGGTCGAAGCCCTGGGCTCGATCCTCGCCGCGAAGACCGGCGATCTGAAGGAGGGCGTCGCATCATTCAGCGAGAAGCGCCCGGCAGCGTTCAAGGGAGAATGGTAATGACGGTTCTCGTCAACCCCACCGCGCTCAGCGACCACAAAGCGCGTGATTTCAAGATGCTCATCGATGGCAATTGGGAGGCAGGCAGCTCCGATCCGATCGAGCGTGTCGCGCCAAGCCATGGTGTCGTGGTCAGCCGGTTCCCGACCGGCAGCAAGAAGGACGCCGAGCGTGCGATTTCCGCGGCACGCAAGGCGTTCGACCGCGGGCCGTGGCCCCGAATGACCGCTGCCGAACGTTCCGCCATCCTGCTCAAGGCTGCCGATCTGATCGCAGCGCGCGCAGAGGAGTTGGCATTTCTCGATGCTATCGAGGCGGGAAAGCCGATCACACAGGTGCGGGGAGAAATTGCAGGCTCCGTTGACATATGGCGCTACGCGGCGGCTCTTGCACGCGACCTCCACGGAGAGAGCTATAATACGCTCGGCGATGGCACGCTCGGCGTCGTCTTGCGCGAAGCAATCGGCGTGGTGTCGATCATCACGCCCTGGAACTTTCCGTTCCTGATCGTCGGCCAGAAGCTGCCATTCGCCCTGGCCGCTGGCTGCACGACCGTCGTCAAGCCCTCGGAGCTGACCTCAGGATCGACGCTCGTATTGGGAGAGATCCTGCAGGAGGCAGGCATTCCGGATGGCGTCGTCAACATTGTCACCGGCACGGGACCAGAGGTCGGCGCGGTCATGACGTCGCATCCCGACGTCGACATGGTGTCCTTCACCGGCTCGACCGGTGTCGGAAAGCTGACGATGTCGAATGCCGCACAGACGCTGAAGAAGGTCTCGCTGGAACTGGGTGGGAAGAACCCGCAGATCGTGTTTCCGGATGCCGATCTCGATGCGTTCATCGATGCCGCGGTCTTCGGCGCATACTTCAATGCCGGCGAGTGCTGCAATGCCGGCTCGCGGCTGATCCTTCACAAAYCAATCGCTTCCGATGTCGTCAAGCGGATTGCCGAGCTGTCGAAGGCAGTGAAGGTCGGTGACCCGCTCAATCCTTCGACGCAGGTCGGCGCCATCATCACGCCGCAGCATCTGGAGAAGATATCAGGATACGTCGCCGGCGCGCGGGGCAGCGGTGCCCGGGTCGCGCATGGCGGCGAGACGCTCGATCTCGGCATGGGGCAGTTCATGTCGCCGACGATCCTCGAAGAGGTCACCCCCGATATGGCCGTGGCGCGCGAGGAGGTCTTTGGTCCGGTGCTTTCGGTCCTGACATTCGAGACATCCGCCGAAGCGATCAGGATTGCGAATTCCATTGACTACGGCCTGTCGGCCGGTGTCTGGAGCCGCGATTTCGACACGTGCTTGACGATCGGCCGCTCAGTGCGGGCAGGGACGGTCTGGATGAACACCTTCATGGACGGCGCCTCGGAACTTCCCTTTGGCGGTTACAAGCAAAGCGGCCTCGGCCGTGAACTCGGCCGCCATGCGGTCGAAGATTACACGGAGACGAAGACGCTCAACATGCATATCGGCAAACGCACCAGCTGGTGGATGCCGCAGACGGAAAAGCTGGCTTAGCCGGCAGCCGAACTACGCTCGAGGAGGGCGGGTGATTGGTGCGGGAATGGGTCCCGCATCTTCCAATGTAAGACTGGGAGGTCTTTCGATGAACAGGTTTTTGACCACGACTGCAACGATCGCATTGGCTCTGGCCGGCGCCAGCGTCTCCGCACGCGCCGCCGACGTGAAGGAAGTGCAGATGCTGCACTGGTGGACGTCTGGCGGGGAGGCGGCGGCACTGAACGTCTTGAAGCAGGATCTTTCGAAGGAAGGTTTTGCCTGGAAGGACGTTCCGGTTGCCGGTGGTGGCGGCGATGCGGCGATGACGGCGCTGAAGGCGATGGTTGCGGCCGGCACCTATCCGACGGCCTCGCAGATGCTGGGTTATACCGTGCTCGACTATGCCCAGGCCGGCGTCATGGGTGATCTGACGGAGACGGCGAAGAAGGAAGGCTGGGACAAGTCGGTTCCGGCAGCCCTGCAGAAGTTCTCGGTCTATGACGGCAAGTGGGTTGCTGCTCCCGTCAACGTCCACTCGGTCAACTGGCTGTGGATCAACAAGGCTGTGATGGACAAGATCGGCGGCACCCAGCCGAAGACCTTCGACGAGCTGATCGCGCTGCTCGACAAGGCCAAGGCCGCTGGCGTCATCCCGCTCGCGCTTGGCGGCCAGAATTGGCAGGAAGCGACGATGTTTGATTCCATCGTGCTGTCGACCGGCGGGCCTGAGTTCTACAAGAAGGCCTTCAACGACCTCGACGAGGAATCGCTGAAGTCCGACACGATGAAGAAGTCGTTCGATAACCTGGCGACGATCATCAAATATGTCGACCCGAACTTCTCGGGCCGCGACTGGAACCTTGCGACCGCCATGGTCATCAAGGGTGACGCGCTGGTGCAGGTGATGGGCGACTGGGCCAAGGGCGAATTCGTCGCCGCCAAGAAGACGCCGGATACCGACTTCCTGTGCTACCGCTTCCCCGGCACCGACGGCAGCGTGGTCTACAACTCCGACATGTTCGGCATGTTCAACGTCCCCGACGACCGCAAGGCGGCCCAGGTGGCGCTGGCCACGGCAACGCTGTCGAAGAGCTTCCAGTCGGCCTTCAACGTCGTCAAGGGTTCGGTGCCGGCCCGCACCGACGTTCCCGATACCGACTTCGACGCCTGCGGCAAGAAGGGCATCGCCGACCTGAAGGCAGCGAACGAAGGCGGCACGCTGTTCGGCTCGCTGGCACAGGGTTACGGTGCGCCTCCGGCCATCGCCAATGCCTATAAGGATGTCGTCTCGAAGTTCGTCCACGGCCAGATCAAGACCTCCGACGAAGCCGTCAAGCAGCTCGTCCAGGCGATCGACGACGCCCGCTGAGACCACGTGTGATGACAAATGCTTCCCCGCGTGCTCCGCGGGGAAGCTTCCGGGGAGGAGATGACATTCCATGAGCACCGTTGCGACCACCGATCCGGTTTTGACGCCGCGGCAATCGACGGCGATCTCGTTGAGGGGCCGGCTGCAGGATGCGCTGCCGAAGATCGTCTTGGCGCCGAGCTTCGTCATCACCATCATCTTCGTCTACGGCTTCATCGTCTGGACGGCCTATCTGTCGTTCACCAATTCCAAGACCTTTCCCTCCTATGCGCTGACCGGCGCGCGTGCCTATCAGCGGCTGTGGCGCTGGACCTTCGAGAGCGATCCGCCGTCCTCCTGGTATACCTCGATCACCAACATGGCGATCTTCGGTTTCCTCTATGTCGGCATCTGCCTGGCACTCGGTCTCTTCCTCGCCATCCTGCTCGACCAGAAGATCCGCGGCGAGGGGCTGCTCCGGCCGATCTTCCTCTATCCGATGGCGCTCTCCTTCATCGTCACCGGCGTTGCCTGGAAATGGTTCCTCGATCCCGGCCTCGGGCTGGAACAGACGCTGCACCATTTTGGCTGGACGAGCTTCCACTTCGACTGGATCAAGAACAAGGACTTCGTCATCTACACCGTCGTCATCGCCGGCGTCTGGCAGGCGTCGGGCTTTGTCATGGCGATGTTCCTGGCGGGCCTGCGCGGCATCGACGGCGAGATCATGAAGGCCGCCCAGATCGATGGCGCCTCGCCATTCCAGCTCTATCGGCGCATCGTCATTCCGCTGCTGCGGCCGATCTTTCTCTCCGCCTTCATCGTGCTCGCCCATATGGCGATCAAGTCCTACGATCTCGTGGTGGCGCTGACCTCGGGCGGCCCCGGCGGCTCGGCCTGGCTGCCGTCCAACTTCATGTATGAATACACCTTCAAGCGCAACGAGATGGCCGTCGGCTCGGCCAGCGCCATCATCATGCTGATGACGATCTCGGCGATCATCGTTCCCTATCTCTATTCCGAACTGAAGGAGAAGGCGCGATGAGCACGATCATCTCACCGACAGCCGACAGGGCGCAGAACAACAACAACACCCGCTGGATCGGCCGCACCGTCATCTACGGCCTGCTGCTGGTCTTTGCCGTGCTCTATCTGATGCCGCTCTTCGTCATGCTGACGACCTCGTTCAAGACCATGGACGAGATCCAGAACGGCAACATGCTGGCGCTGCCGCAAGCGCCGACCTTCGATCCCTGGATCAAGGCCTGGGGCGAGACCTGCGTCGGTCTGACCTGCGCCGGCATCAAGGGTTACTTCTGGAACTCGATCAAGATGGTCGTGCCGGCTGTCGCAATCTCCACCATCATGGGGGCGCTGAACGGTTATGTCCTGACCAAATGGCGCTTTCCCGGCCACACGCTGGTGTTTGGGCTGATGCTGTTTGCCTGCTTCATCCCGTTCCAGTCGGTGCTGTTGCCGATGGCAACGATCCTCGGCAGCCTCGGCCGCTTCGGCATGACGCTGCAGAACGCCACGGGCTGGAACTTCGGCTTCGGCAATCCGACCGTCAATCTGGTCTTCGTCCATGTCGTCTACGGCCTCGGCTTCACGACGCTGTTCTTCCGCAATTTCTACGAGGCCTTTCCGACCGAGCTGGTGCGGGCCGCCCAGGTCGATGGCGCCAGCTTCTTCCAGATCTTCCGCCGCATCATGCTGCCGAACTCGCTGCCGATCATCGTCGTCACGGTGATCTACCAGTTCACCAATATCTGGAACGATTTCCTGTTTGCCTCGGCTTACGCCGGCACCGGTGAATCCATGCCGATGACGGTGGCGCTGAACAATGTCGTCAACACCTCGACGGGCGTCGTCGAATACAATGTCAACATGGCGGCGGCGATGATCGCCGCCGTGCCGACGCTCATCGTCTATATCCTCGCCGGCCGCTACTTCGTGCGCGGTCTGATGGCGGGCGCTGTCAAAGGGTAATCCATGGCCTTCCTCGAAATCTCCGGTCTCAAAAAGCGCTTCGGCGCCGTCGACATTCTCAAGGGGATCGACCTCGAACTCGAAAAGGGCGGCTTTCTCGTGCTGGTCGGCCCGTCCGGCTGCGGCAAGTCCACCCTGCTCAACACCATTGCCGGGCTGGAGACGATCACCTCTGGCGATATCAAGATCGACGGGCGCGACATCAGCGGTCTGCATCCCTCCAAGCGCGACATCGCCATGGTGTTCCAGTCCTATGCGCTCTATCCGAACATGACGGTGGCGGGCAACATCGCCTTCGGCATGGAGATCCGCGGCGTTCCGAAGGAAGAGCGTGCCAGGGCGATCGCCCAAGTCTCCGACATGCTGCAGATCGGCCATCTGCTCGACCGCAAGCCGAGCCAGCTCTCCGGCGGCCAGCGCCAGCGTGTCGCCATGGGCCGGGCGCTGGTGCGCAATCCGCAGGTCTTCCTGTTCGACGAGCCGCTCTCCAATCTCGATGCCAAGCTGCGCGTCGACATGCGCACCGAGATCAAGCGGCTGCATCAGCGCATGGGCACCACCTTCGTCTATGTCACCCATGACCAGATCGAGGCGATGACGCTGGCGACCAAGATCGCCGTGCTGAAGGACGGCGTGCTGCAGCAGTTCGGCACGCGATGGCGCCGACCGCAAGGCGCGCTCGCTGACCGAGGGCGATTGCCTGATCGAGGTGGTCGAACCGGCCGGCTCCGACACCTTCGCCGTCACCAAGCTCGGCGGCAAATCCGTCGTCGCCCGCCTGCGCGCCGATACCGGCATCGCCCCAGGACAAAACACCCGCCTCGCCTTTAATCTCGACAAAGCCGTCTTCTTCGATCCCAATAGCCAGCTCAGGATTGGGTGACGACCGTTAGAGCGCCGCGCGTCTCGAAAGACGCGCTAAGGACGCTCTAACACTTTGGGTTTTCGCATAATTCCTTTCCGAAAATCGATTTCGATTTTCGGGGTTATGCGCTAGGCGGCCGTCACGCCGACCTTCACCGGGGGGAAACGCGACGAGACTGCTTCGACGGTGATCTCGCCGGTGAACCCCGTCGCCTCCAGCCAGAAACCGGCGGTGCCGCCCTGCAGAGGCACGTTGGTCGGGCCGACGATCCTTGCCGGGCCGTGCACCTTCAGCGAAATGCTGTCGTTCATGAAAGGCAGGCGCTGGCCGCGCTGGTCGAGGGCGCGGATGATGACGCGTGTGCTGTCGCGTTCGCGGGCTTTCAGCGTGGGGCTATCGGCAACCACTTCCAGCGTCGTCGGCAGCGGATCGGCCACCAGCGTCAGGCTGGCCACCGGCTCGCCGCCGATATAGCCGGTGAAGGTGCCGTCGATCCATTCGAGACCCCAGGTGCCAAGCTCATCGGCGGTAAAGTGCCGATGGTCGAGCACGACGGGCGGGTGCGGCAGATGCGGGTAGTTCTCGCGATCCGGACCGATGCGCTTGCTGAGCGCGCCATATTGCAGTTCCACCTCGTCGCAATTGGTCAGGATGATCAGCGGCAGCACGCCGCCGATATTGCGTTCGCCGCGCGCCCAGAAGGTCACCGGCTTCATGACGATCTCCTCGGAGGGGTCGCACTGGCTGATATAGGCATAGGCCGCGAATTTCGGCTCGCGGAACATGTCCATCACGCCGTGATAGCAGATGCGGTCGCCGGAGCCGAAATCCTTGTGGGTGTTGTAATCGAACATGCACCAGCCGATGGCGCCTGATATATCGGGATCGCCATAGGCGGCATTCAGCACTTCCAGGTGCCGGCGCACATGCTCGGCCTGGCGCTGCTCCTGGTCATAGATCTTCGTCGGGTGCATGTGGCCGTTGAACTCGGTGATGAGGTACGGCACCTTGTGGGACAGTCCGGTATTTTCCTGCTGGGCGCGCAGCGCTGTGCGCGGGCGGTTGGCGCCCGGCAGTTCCTCGTTGCCGAGGATGAAGTCGTTCATCGTATAGACGTCTTCGAGCAACTCGCTCTCGGTGAGATAACGCACGCCGCCGGTTTGGCGGGTGCTGTCGAGTTCACGGGCCAACCGATTGGTCTCGGCGTAGAAATCGTGATTATCCTGCGATTCGTTGATGCGCACGCCCCAGATGATGATCGAGGGGTGGTTCCAGTCGCGCTCGATCATGCGACGGACGTTCTCGATCGATTCCTGCTGCCAGTCGGCATCGCCGATATGCTGCCAACCGGGGATCTCTTCGAAGACCAGCAGGCCGATCGCGTCGCATCGGTTGAGGAACCATTTCGACTGCGGATAGTGCGAGGTGCGGACGATATTGCACTTCAGCACCGTCTTCATGATGTCGGCGTCACGCTCCTGGGCGGAGCGGCCGGCGGCATAACCGACATAGGGGAAGGCCTGGTGACGATTGAGGCCGCGCAGCTTCAGCGGCTTGCCGTTGAGGAGAAAACCTTCCGGCGTGAATTCGGCGGTGCGGAAGCCGAACCTGGTCGAGATACGGTCGGAGCCGTGTTCGGTCCTGAGCTCGACGGTGACGTCATAGAGCGTGGGATCGGTGATGTCCCAGAGGGCGATGCCGGTGAGGCCGCCAAACGAGAGCGTGGTGCGGCTGCCGATCGTTTCGGTCGCTGCGGTGGCGACCACCGTGCCGTCGGCCTGTTTCAGCGTGGCGGTGACGGTCGCCGAGAAGTTGCGGCCCTCGGGATTGGCGATGTCGACGCGGATGGTTGCCGATTTCTCCGGGCCGAGAACGTCGGTGGTTTCGATCTTGAGATTGCGGATCGAGACCGGGTCGGTGACCTTCAGCCAGACGTCGCGGTAGATGCCGGCATAAGTCAGATAATCGATGCGGCCGCCGAAAGGCGGAATGTCAGGGTTCTCGCTGCCGTCGATCTTGACGGTGACGAGGTTCTCGCCCTTGACGAGCTTGTCGGTGAGGCGGGCCTCGAAGGGCGTGTAGCCGTCCTTGTGGGCAATGATTTCTTGGCCGTTCAGATAGACGACGCTGTCGGCCATGGCGGCGTCGAAGACGAGCGAGACCTCGCGGCCCTCGAATTCCGGCAGCCAGCGCAGCACCTTCTGATAGCTGAAAGCGCGCTGATAGCTGGTCTCGTCGAAATAGCTGAAGGGCAGTTCGACGGCGGTATGCGGCAGGCTGACCGACTTGGCGGCATCGAAAGCTTCGAGCAAACGCTGGCCGAAGCCCTCATGGAAACTCCAGCCTTCGTTGAAAGAAACGACGGAACGCATTTCAGGCTCTCCAGGTTACGGCATCAGGGACGGTGCGGCACCTTTCGGCGCGTGAAAATTGAGTCATAGTATTCCTCCTTGATGCAATGGGTATGCGAGCTGTTAGGCGGTCGAACCCCAGCGGGCGGTGCAGGTGAGCGTGATGCTGTGCGGGCCTTCGACCTCGGCGTCATGGCGTTCGATCAGTTCGACGACGGCATCGATGAAGGCGACGTGGTCGAGGCTCAGCGTGGTGAGGTCGTTGCAATCCCAGGCGGCCATGGCGATACCATCCTGGCCGACGATGGCGATATCATCAGGGGTGTTCTTGCCGAGCACCCGGCGGGCTGCATCGCGTGCGCCGATCGCCATCACGTCGTTGCCGCAGATGATGGCGTCGACCTTGTCACGGTGCAGCAGCAGCACGGCTTCCTTGAAGCCGGAATCATAAGAATAATCGCCGAAGGCCTGCGCCTCGAAGGCGAGGCCGCGCTTGGTCAGCGCATCGGCGAACCATTTGCGTCTGAGCTTGTCGATCCAGCTTGAGTGGGTGCCGGAGAGGTAGGCGAAACGCTTTTTGCCGTCGCGGACGATCTTGTCGATGATCTCGTTGGCGGCCTCAGCGCCGTCGATGCGGATGCTGGAGACGTTTTCGTTGTCGAGCGGCTCGAAGGAGACGATGATAGGCTTCGTCGTGTGGAAGATGTCGACCGCATCTTGCATCGACACCATGTCGGAGAAGACGACGACGTGATCGACCTGATAGGTGGAGGCAAGGCGCATCAGCTGCAGCCGGTCGGAATGATCGGCGCAGCAGAGGATAATCGGCAGCAATTGTCTCGCCTGCAGGCGGTGGACGAGAAGCTGCTGTTCCTCAGCCTCGCAAGGGTTGCCGATCGCATTGACGACCAGGGCGACGAGGCGCGAGCGCTGATTGTTCAGCGAGCGGGCGATCGCGTTCGGCTGGTAGCCATGTTCACGGGCAACGGCGAGGATGCGGTCGCGGGTGGCGCTGCCGATGCGTGAATCCGGCGAGAAGGCGCGGGAAATGGTGGCGGAGGAGACGCCGGCGAGTTTCGCCAGTTCCTTCGAGGTGATCCGCCGTCTACTCATACCGCTCATCTTCAGCGCCTATTGGGCGACGATCCTGACGGAAGCGCCGTCGGCCGCTGCCGATTCCTTGATTGCATCCCATAGCCTAGCGAATCTGAGGCCCATTTCAACGGAGCCAGAGTTTTCCATCTTTCCCTCGCGAATGGCGAGGAAATTCTTCATCGGGTTGCCGAGAATCTCAGCCTCCTCGCGCGGCTCGGCGGTACGCCCGACACTGATCTCGCGCCAGCCGCCCCAGGCGTCGATGCGCACGATCGCTTTTGAATAGAAGAAGGTGATGTAGGAGGCGCAGCCCGGAGGGCCTTCGCCGGCGGCCGTCAATGTCGCCAGCGCGCCGTTCTTCAGCCGGGCGGAGACGGCAGTGGCGATATCGACTTGTCTGCCGTGGTTGTTCATGTAGGCGGACACACTGTCGAAATCCGAATTGGCGAGCAGGCAGACCGTGTTCATCATATGGGCGCCGGTATCGAACATGAAGCCGCCGCCGGAGATATCAGGCTGCTGCTTCCAATGGCCGTCGTAGTTGGACGACCAGCTTTCCCAGATCATGCCCGATATGGCGATCAACGCGCCGAATTCGCCGGCGAGAGCCCGCCGGCGCGTGTCGAGCACCAGCGGCGACAGGCCGCCCTGGAAGGCGGTGACGATGGTGACGCCACTCTTTTTCTGCGCGGCGATCAGCCTCTCGGCCTCGCCGACCGTCGTCACCATCGGCTTTTCCAGGAAGAGGTCGAGGCCGGCCTCGGCAACGGCGGTTGCCTGCTCGGCATGGAAGGCATGCGGGGTGGAGACGTAGACGATGTCGAGTTCGCCCCGGCATTCGGCAAGCATCTGGCGATAATCCTCGAAGCTCTTCGGTTGTGGTGCGCCGGCGGCGAGGCAGGCGTCGATCAGGCGCTGGCGCGACGCCGCCGTGGTGTCGGCGAGAGCAGCAAATTCGATCTCCGGCATCTTGACCCAGTTCTCGGCATATTCCGCCGCCTTCAAGCCGGCGCCGATGACGCCGAGGCGTAATTTCCTAGTCATGAAAATTCCTCCCTGAATGCATTGTGCACACGATTACACAAACGGTATAGTGATGGCAATATCTAAATAGAGAAGCAATATCAGTATATTAAAACTCGCATTCGAATCTTTTCAAAAACCATCTTGTCAGTGTTGGGAATGCGTGTACATTTTCGCAACCGGTGCTGGAGGGCGCCGTGTCTCTAAAAAAGGGAGGACTTCCGTTGAAGAAGATGGTTCTTGGCGGCCTGTGCGCCGTTCTGTTGAGCGCGGTTTCGACGCTGGCGCAGGCTGAAACAATCCGCATTGCAAATCACGGTCAGGCCGGCATCGACGCGATGAAGTCGACGGTCGAGCGGATCGAAAAGAAATATGGCGTCACCGTCGAGGTCATCGAATATCCTGCGCCCGACAAGGATTACCTGACCAAGCTCCTGACGGAGCTCGGCGCCGGCAACGCACCCGACCTGTTCTCCATCCCGACCACGGCTGCCGTCGCCGACATGGTGGAAGCCGGCTACCTCGCGCCTGTGACCAAGGAGTTCAAGGCTTGGGATGGCTACGCCAACCTCTATGACGTCGCCAAGGAGCTTGCCGTCAGCCCGGATGGTGAAACCTATGTGATGCCGTTCATGCTCGGCATCCAGGAAATCTATTATCGCAAGGACGTTCTCGAAAAGGCCGGCATCTCCACCGAACAGCCGAAGACCTGGCAGGAACTTCTCGACCGCGCGGCGGAGATCAAGCAGAAGACCGGCGCCTACGGCCTACTCTTTCCGGCCGGCGTCTCCTGGGGAAGCGGCGCCTTCGACGAAGGCTTCCAGCATCTGCTCGTCGGTTCCAAGACGCCGCAGCTGGTCGATGCCGACGGCAAGCTCGATCTGAATGGCGAAGGCATCAAGGATGTCTTCAACGTCTACAAGGAACTGATCGACAAGGATCTGATGCCGACGCAACCGCTGCTCGGACCCGAGCCCTGGGTCGTGCCGAAGTACCAGCTGTTCCCGGAAGGCAAGCTCGCCGCGACCACCTGCGGCTCCTGGTGCTATATTTTCGACTGGGGTCGCGAAAGCAAGAACCCGATCCCTGACGTGACGAAGGTGGTCGGCACCTGGACTGTTCCCGGCCAGAGCAGCGGCCAGTATGTGCTTGCCAACCTCGCTGCGCCATGGRCCGTCAATTCCAAGTCGGCCAATACCGAGTTGGCGATCAAGGCGCTGATGGAGATCGGCTCGATCGAGACGCAGGTTTCCTACGCCGCCCGCATCGGCAACATCCCGGCCAGCAAGGATGCGGCTGACAATGCCGAGTTCAAGAAGCTGACGGAACTGGTTCCGATCCATGCCGCGGCCGGAAATGGCGTGTTCCTCAAGCAGGCCTCCGGTTTCGGCACGGTCTCGGAAGGTGTGGCGCGGGCCACCGAAGCGCTGCTGCGCAAGGAAACCGATGCCGCCGGCGCCCAGAAGATCCTTGTCGACTACGTCAAGGAAACGCTCGGCGACGACATGGTCAAGTAAGCTCCGGCACCCTCTCTTCCGCCAGAACGGGGACGCGGCGCCAACGCCCGCGTCTTCCCACTTTCATTCGATAAGCCAGTTCCATCGATAAGGTTTGTGAGCTTCCATGGCCCGAAACTCTCATGAAAAGCGCGCCGAGCGGCAATGGCTGCTGATCCTGCTGCCCTCGCTGGTGCTGCTTCTGGCTTTCGTCATCTATCCGGCCCTCTATTCGATCTATCTGAGCTTCACCAACGAGGCGCTGACCGGGGCCGCGGCCCTTCGGCCCCGTTTCGTCGGTTTCAGGAATTACACGCGGCTCTTCAACGACGCGAAGTTCTGGAATTCGCTGTTCGTCACCTTCGTCTTCGTCATCGGTTCGGCGGTGATCGGCCAGTTCGTGCTCGGCCTGATCTCGGCAATTGCGCTGCGCCGGCCGATCCGCTTTCGGCGGGTGTTTTCATCGATCATCCTGTTGCCGAATGCAGCTCCTGAAGTGGTCGCCGGTTTCATGTGGATCTCGATGCTGGCGGGCGGCGACAATGCCACACTCAGCCGCATCGTCAGTTTTTTCGGCATCACGCCGGCCGACTGGCTGCAGGTCTTCCCGCTGTCGATGATCATCGTCGTCAACACCTGGCGCGGCATCGCCACGGCGATGATCCTGTTGACGGCCGGCCTCAGCACCATTCCAGCGGAGATCTATGAGGCAGCGCGCATGGACGGCGCCACCCCGTCGCAGATGTTCCGCCGCATCACCCTGCCGCTGATGATGCCGACGATCCTGCTCTATATGTTGATCTCCGCCGTCTCCACCATCGCCGTCTTCGGCCTCGTCTATGCGCTGACGCGCGGCGGACCGGGCGGGGCGACCGAGGTGGTCAGCATCTATATCTACAACCAGTCCTTTACGTCGTTCCAGCTGGGTTATGGTGCCGCGGTCGCCGTCGTCGCGCTCGTCATCTCGCTGATATTAGGTATCGCCTATGTCCGGGCCATGAAGGTGGAGGTCTGACATGGCCGTCGTTTCCCCAAGTGAAACTGCAAACAAGGGTCGCTCCGATCTCATCGCCTATGCGACGTTGTCGCTGATCTCGATCTTCTGCGCGGTGCCTTTCTTCTGGGTGCTGCTCGCCTCGCTCGACGGCAATGCCCAGCTCTTCCTGCATTGGCCGGAGCAGTGGACTTTCGCCAATTATATCAGGGTCTTCACTAAGGAGGACGGGGCGAAGTGRCTGTTCAATTCGCTCTTCGTGGTCGCTAGCGCGACGCTGCTCGTCATGGTGCTTTCGGGGCTCGGCGGTTATGCACTGTCGCGCACCCGGGCCTGGTGGAAGCTGCCCTTCCTCTACGCAATCCTGCTCATCCGGGTGCTGCCGCCGACGGCGCTCGTCGTGCCGCTCTACAAATTCCTGCTGACGCTGAACAATGCGGAAGCGGCGGTGCTCAGACCGATCTTCGGCAGCTATGCGCGCGACATCATGCGCTGGACCGGTTTCATCGACGGTTATCTCGGGCTGATCCTGGTGCTTGCGACGATGCAATTGCCGCTGGCGCTCTGGATCATGAAGACCTTCTTCGACGGGCTGCCGAGGGACTATGAGGAGGCGGCGCTGATGGATGGGGCGACACTCATCCAGCGCATCCGCCGGGTGTTGATCCCGCTGGCGCTGCCGGGGCTTGCCGCTGGTGGGCTGTTCGCCTTCATGTCGGCCTGGGGCGATTTCCTGCTGCCGCTGATCTTCCTGTCGTCGCCGGAGCTGCAGACGCTGCCGCTCGGTCTCTTTCGCGCCTTCCTGCGCATCAACGAGATCGATTACGGCCTGCTGACCGCACTTGCATTCATTTATCTGCTGCCTGCCGTCGTCGCCTTCGGCTTTGCGCGGCGCTTCCTCGTCCAGACATTTTCGGGCGGTGTGAAGGGCTGAGATCAAGAAAGAGAAACAGATGATCAATCTCAGAAACGTTCGCAAGTTCTACGGTGCGCTCGAGGTCATCAAGGGCGTCGACGTTACCGTGGAAGACGGCGAATTCGCGGTTTTCGTCGGTCCGTCCGGCTGCGGCAAGTCGACGCTGCTGCGGATGATCGCCGGCCTCGAAGGCATCGACGAGGGCGACCTCATCCTCAACGGCAAACGTATCAACGACGTGCCGCCCGATAAGCGCGGCATCGCCATGGTGTTCCAGTCCTATGCGCTCTATCCTCATATGAGCGTTGCCGAAAACATCGGCTTTTCGCTCAGCCTGAAGAAGGTGCCGGAGGCGGAAATCCGCCGGCAGGTGGAAGCTGTGGCCGAAATCCTGCAGCTCACCGATTACCTCGACCGCCGCCCGGCCGCCCTTTCCGGCGGCCAGCGCCAGCGCGTGGCGATCGGCCGCGCCATCATCAAGAAACCGGCGCTGATCCTGTTCGACGAGCCGCTGTCGAACCTCGATTCGGCGCTGCGCGTGCAGATGCGCGCCGAGCTGCAGCGCCTGCACCGCGAGTTGAAGGCGACGGTCGTGTATGTCACGCACGACCAGGTCGAAGCGATGACGATGGCGGACCGCATCGTCGTGCTGAACAAGGGCGTCGTCGCTCAACAGGGCGCGCCGATGGATCTCTACCATCAGCCCGATAACGAGTTTGTCGCAACCTTCATCGGCTCGCCAAAGATGAACGTGCTGCCGATGACGGCGACGCGCCGGGATGCCGGCAAGGTGCATCTGGAAAGCCCGCTCGGCCTTTCCATCGACCTTTCAGACGCCAATGGCGCCGTGCAGCAGGGCGAGGCGAAACTCGGCATTCGGCCGGAACATCTGAAGCTCGCACCCCAAGGGCAGGGTGATTTTTCGGCCGAGGTCGTCATCGTCGAGCGTTTGGGCGTGGAGACCTATCTGACAGTCGGTTCGCAGCAGCAGCCGATCGTCGTACGCACGGAAGGCGACATGACCATTCGCCCCGGCGATCGCGTGTCGCTGACTGCCGAGCGCGCCGGTTGCCATCTGTTTGATTCCGCCGGCCGCGTAATCCGCTCGGCAACCGCTTGAAACACATCGAGGAATGACATGACAATCAAGGTTACGATCTGGAATGAAGGGCGCCACGAGCAGGTCCACAAGGAAGTTCAGGATATCTATCCTGATCGTATCGACGGAGCGATCGCTACCGGTATCGCTCACCCCGATTTCGAGGTCCGCCGCGGTACGCTGGACGATCCGGATGAAGGGCTGCCGGATTCCGTGCTCAATGATACCGATGTGCTGCTCTGGTGGGGGCATATGGCGCATGAAGAGGTCAGCGACGGGCTGATCGACCGCGTGCAGCAGCGCGTGCTGAAGGGCATGGGCCTGCTGGTCCTGCATTCCGGCCATCATTCCAAGCTCTTCCGCCGGCTGATGGGGACCAATGCCAACCTTTCCTGGCGCGAGACGCCTGATGGCGACCTGGAGCGCGTCTGGGTGGTCAATCCCTCGCATCCGATCGCCGAGGGGCTGCCGCCCTATTTCGAGGTCAATGCCTCGGAAATGTATGGCGAACCCTTCGACATTCCGCAGCCGGACGAGTTGGTGTTCATTTCCTGGTATTCCGGCGGCGAAGTGTTCCGCAGCGGCTGCACCTTCCAGCGCGGGCGTGGGCGCATCTTCTTTTTCAGCCCCGGCCACGAAACCTATCCGATCTATCACGACAAGACCGTGCATAAGGTGATCTCGAACGGCATCCGCTGGGCGCGGCAGAAACACACCGATGGCCGCATCCTGGAAAACTGGCATCGGGCCGAGCCGCTGCACGGCCGCCCCGACAAGGCGAAGGCGTGATCTATGGATATTGTGCGCCGGTCGTCTTGAGATAGATCGAATAGACCGAACGCGTCGCGGTGATGAAGAGCCGGTTTTTCTTGGGGCCGCCGAAGGTGAGGTTGGACACCGTCTGCGGCACCCTGATCTTGCCGAGCAGGGTTCCGTCGGGCGAAAAGCAGTGCACGCCGTCGGAGGCACTCGTCCAGAGATTGCCGGCGACATCGAAACGAAAACCGTCGGGATGGCCGACATCGAGGCTGCAGAAGTAGCGGCTGTCGGCAAGCGCCCTGCCGTCGATGACGTCGAAAACGCGGATATGGCGCGGCACTTCATGTTTTGCGGAGCCGGAATCGGCAATATAAAGCTTCGTCTCATCAGGCGAGAAGGCAAGGCCGTTCGGCTGGATGAAATCCTCGATGACGGCGTCGATCGCTCCGCTTGCCGGATCGATCCGGTAGACGTTGCGCGTGGGCTGCTCGGGCTCGGCCTTGTGGCCCTCGTAATCCGAGAGGATGCCGTAGGTCGGATCGGTGAACCAGACCCCACCGTCGGAGTGCACGACGACGTCGTTCGGTGAGTTCAGCCGCTTGCCCTGGTAGCTGTCGGCGAGAACGGTGATGGTGCCGTCCGTCTCGGTGCGGGTGACGCGGCGGCCGCCATGTTCGCAGGAGACCAACCGGCCCTGCCGGTCACGGGTATTGCCGTTGACGTAGTTGGAGGGCGAGCGGAAGACGGAGACGGTACCATCCGGTGTCCAGCGCATCATGCGTTCATTCGGGATATCGCTCCAGAGAAGGCAGTTCAGGTCGGAAAACCAGACCGGGCCTTCCGTCCAGCGGCAGCCGGAATAAAGCTCCTCGAGGCCGGCGCTGCCGATGACCATTGCACCGAAGCGTTCGTCGCGAATCTCATAAATCGGATTGTCGCCCATGCCAGTTTCCTCCCTGAATGCTGCCGTTCTTTTCCTAGCGGCAAAAAGCTGGAGGTGCCAGAGCCCGGCGATGGAAATGCCGGCTGCGGCTTGGTCAGAGGGCCGCGGCCGGATGCGGCGAGCCGTCATAAGCACCCCAGATCGACTGGTCGAAGCAGATGACCGAGCCGGTCATCAGGCCGGATTCGGAAGACGAAAGGTAAGCGCAGGCGCGCGCCACCTCGTGCGGATCGACTAGGCGGCCGAAGGGCTGGCTTGCCGCCGCCTTCTCCAGCCAGTCGGCAGGGGCATCGTGATATTCGCGCTGGATCCGGTCCTCGCCCTCGGAAGCCATCCAGCCGATGTTCAGACCATTGACGCGGATGCGGTTGCGCAGGAGCGCGTAGGCGGTGTTCTTCGTCAGCGTTTCCAGCGCGCCCTTGGAGGCACAATAGGCGGCGATGAAGGGCTGGCCGGCTTTGGCGGACATCGAGCCGATATTGACGACCGTACCCTCGATGTTTTCGCGGCGCATGACCTTCACCGCTTCCTGCATCAGGAAAAACGGCGCACGCACATTGACAGCGAACATGGAGTCGAAGAGCTCTGGGCTGGTATCGAGGATGGTGCCGCGATCGGTGATGGCGGCGGCATTGACCAGCGCGTCGACGCGGCCGAAGGTCTCGTCACAGGCGCGCACGACATTCTGTGCATCCTCGACCTTGCCGAGGTCGGCCTTGACGTAGACGATCCTGGCGCCGGTCGCAGCCGAAATCTCCGCCGCCTTTGCCTTGCCCTTGGCTTCGTTGCGGCCGCAGATGACGATGCCTTCCGCGCCGCGTTCGGCGAAGAGACGGGCGATGGTCGCGCCCAATCCTTGCGTGCCGCCGGTGACGATGGCGATCTTGCCGTCGAGGCGGCCGTGGTCTGTGCTCATGTGGTTCCTCCATTGTGATGATGTGCGAATGGCCTCCCGCGGGTGCGGGAGGCTTTTATCTCAGTGCGGATGCAAGAGGCTCGAGCTCCAAATCAGCTCAACTTCTTCTGCGCCTGCTCGGCAAGTGCTGCCGTAAAGGCTTCATCGCTCCAGCCTCCCCGCAACGCCTCGTGCATTAGTTGCGCCTGTGTCTTCGGCGCCAGTCCGCCGAGCGGCGGGTCGCGGTCGAGGTTGGTCGGGAAGGAGTAGCCCTCGGCGCAGGCGGCGACGGCGTTGGCGATTTCGTCAGGCGAGAGCCTGCCCTGCAAGGTCTTCAAGGCGGGAAACAGCCTGGCGCTCATCCTCTCGCGGTTGACGGTTTCCATTGCCCGGCCGAAGGCGGAAGAGACCTGCAGGAGGTTGGCGACACGTTTGATGTCGGTCGAGCGGTTGGTGCCGGCGGCGTGGAAGAGGGCGGGATTGAAGAAGACGACGTCACCCTTTTCGAGTGGCAGCTGGACATGGTTGGTCTCGAAATAATCCCGAAACTCCTGCCGCTTCAGCGCGAGATAGCCCGGCACATAGGTCTGGCTGTACGGCAGGAAGAGCGTCGGACCGCTTTC
Source organism: Rhizobium sp. 01N447_2 (assembly GCF_056399245.1). Lineage (NCBI taxonomy): Bacteria > Pseudomonadati > Pseudomonadota > Alphaproteobacteria > Hyphomicrobiales > Rhizobiaceae > Rhizobium > Rhizobium sp. 01N447_2. Next base: position 39,055 of record NZ_JBFTQY010000044.1, on the reverse strand, counting down.
GAGCGGCATATCGCAATGGGCGACCGCGCCCTGCAATGTCAGCACCGGCGAGAGCCGATGCACATGCGCCGGGAACTGCTCGATCACCGTCGACGACTGAAAGCCGAGATGGTAGTCGCGATGCGCCGACTGCGCCGAACCGCCCGGATTGACGCGGTTGACCTGCGCCGTCATCTGGTAGCTCGGGCCGAGCCAGGCTTCATTTGCCAGCGCGATGATGGCGTTGCCGTAATATTCGGCGAAATTTGCCGGATCGGCGAGGCAATGTTTTTCCAGCGAGTTCCAGATACGGTCGTTGGCGCCAGGCTTGGCGAAGTGGTCGCCACCGCCGGTCGAGGTACGGTGTTGTACCTCGATGATCGCATCGAAGATCGTGCTGGCGCGGTCGATGATGCCGGTGTCTTCGTAAGCGCGCTTGAACACGACGACGCCAGGACCCTCGCCGAAGGCCTCGCAGATTTCCGCCAACACGGCGCGTCGGCCGTCGGGCGTTGCGGCCGCCGTCATCACCTTAAGGCTGTCATAGATCAGGACGTTTTTTTCGACCGCAGACGCCGAGGGGTAATCGGCAAGTGCCGTCGTCTTTTCCGCAAGGGCGCGAAACTCATCGAGATCGCAGGCGTCTTCGCTCAGCCAGACGCGGTCGGCGCGCAGTTTCTGCTGGTTGTCGGTTTTCATGGCGGGCTCCTCCCTCTTTCCAATGGAAGCACTATACGCCGCGATGCCAGGTGTTATAGATCAGAAATCCATCAAAAAACCATCAGGCCGGTCATATGGCACATCTCTTTCTCGTCAAGGATATAGCCTTCCAGGCAGGGCTCAGCACCGCGACCGTCGACCGGGTGCTGAACGGCAGACCGGGTGTGCGCCGGCAGACCGAGATGCGGGTGAAGGCGGCGATCGCGGAGCTGGAGAAGCAGCAGGCCGGGGCGATGGGCAGCGGCCGCATGCTGGCGATCGATATCGTCATGGAGACGCCGCAGCGTTTCAGCGATGCGGTGCGGGCCGCCTTCGAGGCGGAGATGGCGACCTTCCTGCCGGGCGTTTTCCGCTGCCGGTTCCATTTTGGCGAGGTGATGAAGCCGGCCGAGCTGGTGCAGCTTCTCGATCGCATCCGGCTGCGCGGCACGCACGGCATCGTGCTCAAGGCGCCTGACGTCGCCGATGTGGCTGCCGCCGTCGCGCGGGCGGATGCCGCCGGCATTCCCGTCGTGACGCTGGTGACCGACCTGCCGAATTCGGCGCGGATCGCCTATGCCGGCGCCGACAACCGGGCAGCGGGAGAGACCGCTGCCTATCTGATCGGCGAATTTCTCGGGGATGGCGGCGGCAAGGTGCTGGTAACGCTGTCGAGCGGACGCTTCCGCGGCGAGGAGGAGCGCGAAATCGGCTTTCGCCGCGTCATCCGCGCCCGTTATCCCGACGTCGGCATTACCGAAATCAGCGAGGGGCACGGCACCGATGCCGCGACGGGAACGCTTGCCGCGGCAGCGCTTGCGGCCGATCCCGCCATCAACGCCGTCTATTCGATCGGCGGCGGCAACCGGGCGGTGCTTGCGGCCTTCGACATGGCCAAACGCCCCGCCCGCGTTTTCGTCGCCCATGATCTCGATGCCGATAATCGCGCGCTGCTTGCGGCGCGTCGGATCGGCTTCGTGCTGCATCATGATCTCAGAACCGATGCGCGTTCGGCCTTCCGGGCGATCATGAGCCGGGCGACTGCCTTGCCGCGCGCGGTTACGCCCTCGCTTTCATCAGTCGAAATCGTCACGCCCTACAACATGCCCGCGGGCGATTGAGCCAATTGACTTTCCTTCGATGCCGAATTCGGGCTACAGCTTTGACACGAGGTGAGCGGCATGGATTACAGCGACGTCAGCACGATTGCAGCCTGGATCACGGAGCAGGGACTGAAGGGCGCTTCAGAAGCCGAGCTCATGACCGGTTTCTGCTCGGCTTGCCGGGATGCCGGCCTACCGCTCGACCGCGGTCTGGCGCTGATGGATACGCTGCATCCGGTACATGAGGGCCGCGCCTTCCGCTGGGACAGCATCGAGGAAATCCAGACCGAGTTCGAATATGGTCCGACGATCTCGGGGGAGGCGGCGTCGAACTGGCAGCGTTCGGCCTTCTATCATCTTTGGTCTCGCAACGAGCGGGAGATACGCCGGCGTCTCGGCTTCGGCGATCCGATCGATTTCTCCATGCTCGATACGATCGCTGAAGCCGGTCACACGGATTTCGTGGCGATGATGCATCGTTTTTCCGAGGCCGGCACGATCGGCGAGATGGATTGCTTCTTCTCGCATTTCGCGACGAAACATCCTGAGGGCTTTTCCGATCACGACCTCGCCATCCTGCGCAAGCTGGTGCCGGTGTTGGGGCTGGCGATCAAATGTATCGCGCTCGGGCGTATCGCCCGCACCATCGCCGAGGTCTATCTCGGCGAGGACGCCGCGCGCCAGGTGATGGAAGGCAAGATCAGCCGCGGCAAATCGGAGCGAATTTCCGCGGCACTCTGGTTTTCCGATCTGCTGAACTATACCAAGATCTCCGACAGCGTGCCGCCGGAGGAGATCATCCCGCTGCTCAACGACTATAGCGAGGCGGTGATCACGGCGATCCACGAATCCGGCGGCAACGTGCTGAAGCTGATCGGCGACGGTGTGCTCGCCATCTTCAAGGGCGAGGTGCCGGCGGAGACATGTCGGGCGGCGCTGAGCGCCGAATCGTTGCTGCGGGAAAAGCTCAGCACGCTGAATGCCGCGCGCGCGGCCGACGGCCGGGCGACGACCGACGTCTATATCGGCCTGCATATCGGCGATGTCTTCTACGGCAATATCGGCAGCCAGGACCGGTTGGACTTCACCGTTATCGGACCTGCCGTCAACGAGGTCAGCCGGATCGCCTCGATGTGTCGTTCCGTCGATCTCAACCTGTTAATCTCCTCCGATTTCGCCGCGGCGATACCGGAGCAGCAGCGTACCGCACTCGCCTGCGTCGGACGCTATGCGTTGCGCGGCGTGCAGCGCGCTCAGGAACTGTATACTCTCGACAGCGCCCGGCTGAACGGCTGAGTTCCCGACTGAAAAGGCTATCGCAGCAGACCCTGGCCGCCGTCGATCCAGATCGGCGTACCGGTGATGTGTCGGGCGCGGTCGGAGGCGAGGAAAAGGATGGTTTCGGCGACGTCCTCGCTCTTGCCTGCCTTGCCGCCGGCAATCGGGATGTCGCCCTCAGGCCAGATGACCGGAACCTCCGTCTCCTCGCGATGGCGGCTGTCGGTATTGGCGCCGATATTGGTCTCGATCTCGCCGGGGCAGACGGCATTGACGCGGATGCCGTGCCGACCGAGTTCGAGGGCGAGTTGCTGGACCATGGCGACTTGGCCCGCCTTGGTTGCGGTGTAGGCGGTGGCGCCCGGTGTGGTAAAGGTACGGGTGCCGTTGATCGAAGAGACGACGATGATCGACCCGCCATGGCGCTTCAGATGCGGAACCGTCAGATGCAGGGTCAGATAGGTGCCGCGCAGATTGACGGCGATGGTCTTGTCCCATTCATCCGGCCTCAGATCGTCGATCGGTGCCCAGACACCGTTGATCCCAGCATTGGCGACTACGATGTCGAGGCCGTCGAAGGTGTCGGTCAGTTGCGCGACGGCGTCCCGCATTTGAGCTTCGTCGCTGGTATCTGCCGTCAGCGGGATCGAATGGCCGCCGGCTGCCTTGATCTCGGCGCAAGTTTTTTCGACCTCGTCGGTGGTGCGGCTCAATGCTGCGACCTTTGCACCCTCGGCAGCGAGCCGCAACGCGGCCGCTTTGCCGATGCCGGAACCGGCGCCTGTCACCAATGCGATCTTTCCCTTCAGCTCCATGGGCGGCCTCTCCTTGCGGTTTTGCCGACATGCCAACTATTCGGCGCGGCAATTGGTTCCGGAAGGAGGCGGGCCGTCGCGGTTATCTGAGAAGCGTTTGCTTCAACGCCCATCTCTCCGGTCCGTGGACGGCGGCAAAGAGCAGACCGGCGAGGAAGGTAAAGTGATCGATGAAGAAGCCGAATTCGGCCTGGTTCTGCTGCCAATGGGACGGGCCGTGGAAAGCGAAAGCGAGGAAGATCACATAGATGCCTGCGAGCAGGCTGGCCTCGGTGAAGAAGGCCCCTGATATGAAAGCGAGCGCCAGCGCGATCTCGAAGAAGGCGGCGACCCAGGCAAGGAATGTCGCCATCGGAAAGCCGGCAGCGGTGATATAGCCGGCCGTTGCGCCGATATCGGCGAACTTGAAGCCGGCGGCCATGAAGAAGACGAAGCTGAAGATGATGCGGGCGACGGTGATTGCGATTGCTCTGGCCATCCTGAAATCTCCTCTTTGAGTTTCCATTATGACGGACGAGACTCCCGATATCCTACACGGTGAATGAAAAAGGGCCGCTTGCGCGACCCTAACACTTTGAATTGCGCACAATCCTTTCCGAAAACCGGTTCCGATTTTCGGGGTTATGCGCTCTCACCACTCGGCGAAGCTGCCGTCGGCATGCCGCCAGATCGGGTTGCGCCAGCGGTGGCCCTCCTTGGCGCGCTCGATGACATAGGCCTCGTCGACCTCGATGCCGAGACCCGGACCCTGCGGGATCGAGACGAAACCATCGGCATAGTGGAACACCTCCTTGTTGGAGATGTAGTCGAGGATGTCGTTGCCCTTGTTGTAGTGGATGCCGAGGCTCTGTTCCTGGATGAAGGCATTGTAGCTGACGGCATCGACCTGCAGGCAGGCGGCAAGCGCGATCGGACCCAGCGGGCAATGCGGCGCCAGCGCCACGTCATAGGCTTCGGCCATGGCCGCGATCTTGCGGCATTCGGTGATGCCGCCGGCATGAGAGAGGTCCGGCTGGATGATGTCGACATAGCCATCGGACAGAACCTGCTTGAAGTCCCAGCGCGAAAAGAGCCGTTCACCCAGCGCAATCGGCGTCGAGGTGTGGTTGACGATATCGCGTAGCGCTTCCTTGTTTTCGGAAAGCACCGGCTCTTCGATGAACATCAGCTTGTAGGGATCCAGCTCCTTGGCGAGAACCTTCGCCATCGGTTTGTGCACGCGCCCGTGGAAATCGACGCCGATGCCGATATGCGGGCCGATCGCTTCGCGGATGGTAGCGATGGTCTCGACTGCTTTCTCCACCTTCTCGTTGGTGTCGACGATCTGCATTTCCTCGCAGCCATTGAGCTTGATCGCCTTGAAGCCGCGGGCAACCACTTCCTTGGCATTGTTGGCGACATCCGAGGGACGGTCGCCGCCGATCCAGGAATAGACCTTGATGCGATCACGGAGCTGGCCGCCGAGCAGGGAATGAATCGGCTGGCCGAGCGCCTTGCCCTTGATGTCCCACAGCGCCTGATCGATGCCCGAGATCGCGCTCATGTGGACGGCACCGCCGCGATAGAAGCCGCCGCGATACATCACGGTCCAGTGGTCTTCGATCAGGAAAGGATCCTTGCCGATCAGGTAGTCTTCCAGCTCATGGACGACCGCCTGAACGGTGAGCGCACGGCCTTCGACGACCGGCTCGCCCCAGCCGACGATGCCCTCATCGGTCTCGACCTTCAAAAACAGCCAGCGCGGGGGGACGATATAGGTGGTGAGTTTGGTGATCTTCATCGCTGTTCTTTCAGTCTCTTCCCGGGTTTGCGATCGGCGGCGCGTCCGCAGATTTGTCGTGATAGTTCATTTCGTTCTGCCGATCGCTTTTTCGGCGGCGGCAAGATCGCGCACCGCAAGATCGAGCATGCGGTTGGCGCATTCGCGGGCGCCCGCCTTGTCGCGCATGCGCAGGGCCTCGACCAGCTGGCCGTGAACGAGCACCGCATCCTCGCGATTCTCGACACCGATATTGGAGGCATGCAGCGCATATTTCAGCGCCGCGTGAATGGCGCTCGACAGGCGGCGGAAGACCTGGTTGTGGCTGGCGGTGAGCAGCACCGTGTGGAACATGACGTCGGCATCGGTGAAGCTTTCCGGGTCGCGGGCGCTGTCGCGCATCTGCCGCCAGGCATTGTCGAGATCGGCGATCTCCTGGGCGCTGGCGCGCTCGGCGGCATATTCGGCGGCTGCCGGCTCGATGGTGCGGCGGGCTTCGAGAATGCAGCCGAGCAGGTCGAAATCCTTGATATAAGGACCCATCCATTCAAGCACGTCAGCGTCGAGGATATTCCAGTCGTCTTTATCGCAGACGGTGGTTCCGATGCGCGGCTTGCCGCGGACAAGACCTTTGGATTCCAGCACTTTCAGCGATTCGCGAATGACGGTGCGGCTGACGCCGTAGAGTTCGCAGAGATCGTTCTCGCGAGGCAGCGGCGAGCCCGCGGGATAGCGGTCCGCACAGATATCCTGAGCGATCGCCGCCGTGACGTTGCGGCGTACGCGCGGGCGGCGCTCGATGCGGCGGCTTTCGGGCCCGCTCTGTCGCTCGATTGTTTCCAACTCACCTCTCCGCTCTGTCTCGCGTGCTAGGCAACCGAACCTGATTATCCGAATTCGATCCGCTTTGCGACGCTTCCTCCCGGCACTCCGTCAATAATCCTATTATTCCAATCATCATACATTGGCAATTGACTGGTATGATGATTTATCCTAATTCATTGGACGTTGCCTGGGAGGCAGCTGCTCGGTTTTTGAGAGTTTAGGGAGAGAGACATGCGCTTGTTCAAAGCAGCCATTCTGGCTGGCACTTTCGCCATTCTGGCAGCCGGCTCGGCATTTTCCGCGGACGTCAAGATAGGGTTCATCGTCAAGCAGCCTGAGGAGCCGTGGTTCCAGGACGAATGGAAATTCGCCGACCAGGCCGCCAAGGAAAAAGGCTTCACCGTCGTCAAGATCGGCGCCGAAGACGGCGAGAAGGTCCAGTCGGCGATCGATAATCTCGGCGCCCAGGGTGCGCAGGGCTTCATCATCTGCACGCCCGACGTCAAGCTCGGCCCCGGCATCATCGCCAAGGCCGAAGCCAACCAGCTGAAGTTGATGACAGTCGACGACCGCCTCGTCAGCGCCGACGGCAAGCCGCTGGAAGAGGTGCCGCATATGGGCATTTCGGCCACCAAGATCGGCGAGACCGTCGGCCAGGCGATCGTCGACGAAATCAAAAAGCGCGGTTGGGACATGAAGAATGTCGGCGCCGTGCGGGTCTCCTATGACCAGCTGCCGACGGCCGTCGACCGCGTCGAAGGCGCGATCTCGGTGCTGAAGTCCGCCGGCTTCCCGGCCGAAAACATCTATGATGCGCCACAGGCGAAGACGGATACGGAAGCGGCGCTCAACGCGGCAACCACCGTTCTCAACAAACATGCCGACGTGAAATACTGGGTCGCCTTCGGCCTCAACGACGAAGCCGTCCTCGGCGCCGTCCGTGCTTCCGAATCGGTCGGTATTCCGGCGGCCAACGTCATCGGTGTCGGCATCGGCGGCGCGGAATCGGCGATCAACGAGTTCAAGAAGCCGGCAGCGACGGGCTTCTTCGGCACCGTCATCATCTCGCCGAAGCGTCACGGCTATGAGACGGCGCTCAATATGTACGACTGGATCGCCAACGACAAGGAGCCGGAAAAGCTGACGCTCACCTCCGGTTCGCTAGCACTGCGCGACGATTATGAAAAGGTCCGCAAGGATCTTGGCATCGAGTGATCGTCCTTCCAAGATGATATCGTCCGGCGGCCGCTGAGTGTGCCGCCGGGTCTTTCTCGGCGGAGCGATGATGGCTTTCCTCGAATTCAGCAATATCTCCAAGGGTTATCCCGGCGTGCAGGCGCTGGCGAATGTTTCCTTCACTGTCGAGAAGGGCGCCGTGCACGGCCTGATGGGCGAAAACGGTGCCGGTAAATCGACGCTGATCCGCGTACTGTCAGGCGATCAGGCCGCCGATGGCGGCAACATCCTCATCGACGGCGAGGAACAGAGATACGGATCCGTCCGCGACGCCTTCCATGCCGGCGTCATCGTCATCCATCAGGAACTGCAACTCGTTCCGGAGTTGACCGTCGCCGAAAATCTCTGGCTCGGACGCTTTCCAGCCAAGGGCGGCGTCATCTATTCGAAGACGCTGATCGAGACAGTGCGGTCGAAGCTCGAGGAGATCGGCATCGATATCGATCCGTCGGCCAAGGTCGCCTCGCTTTCGATCGGTGCGCGGCAGATGGTCGAGATCGCCAAGGCCGTCATGCTCGATGCGCGGGTGATTGCGCTCGACGAGCCGACCTCCTCGCTTTCCTCACGCGAAAGCGAAATCCTGTTTTCGCTCATCGATACATTGAAGGCGAAGGGAACGGTCATTCTCTACGTCTCGCATCGTCTCGACGAGATCTTCCGTCTTTGCGACAGCCTGACGGTGCTGCGCGACGGCAAACTTGCCGCCCACCATCCTCAGATCGCCGAAACCACGCGCGAGCAGATCATCTCGGAAATGGTCGGACGCGAGATCAGCAATGTCTGGGGATGGCGCGAACGCGCCCTCGGCGACGTACGGCTGGAGGTCAAGGGCCTGTCGGGGCCGAGGCTGCGCCATCCGATCAGCTTTTCCGTCCGCCAGGGCGAGATTCTCGGTTTCTTCGGCCTGATCGGCGCCGGCCGCAGCGAGATGGCGCGGCTGCTTTACGGCGCCGACACCAGGCATCAAGGCCAGGTCACGATCGACGGCGTTGCCGTTTCGCCGAACAATCCGAAGGCGGCGATCAATGCCGGCATGGTGCTTTGCCCCGAGGACCGCAAGTTCGACGGCATCGTCCAGGGGCGATCGATCGAAGAGAATATCGCGATCTCGTCGCGCCGGCATTTTTCGCCTTTCGGCATTCTGAGCTTGAGACAAGAGGCGGCGCTGGCGGACCAGTTCATCGCCAAGCTTCGGGTGCGAACACCGTCGCGCAAGCAGGACATCATCAATCTCTCGGGCGGCAATCAGCAGAAGGTCATCCTCGGCCGCTGGCTTTCCGAGCAGGGGATCAAGGTCCTGGTCATCGACGAGCCGACGCGCGGCATCGATGTCGGGGCGAAATCGGAAATCTATGAAATCCTCTACGAGCTTGCGGCAGGCGGTATGGCGATCGTGGTGATTTCTAGCGAGTTGCCCGAAGTCATGGGCATCTCCGATCGCATCATGGTGATGTGCCATGGCAGGGTGGCCGCCAACGTCGCCCGTCCGGATTTCGACGAGCGCAGCATTCTGACGGCAGCGCTTCCCGACAAGAATGCCGCAGGCACCTTTTAGAACCAGGAATACGGACGATGAATTCGTTGAAAAAAATCCTTCTCGGCGAACAAGGGCTGGTGGTGATCTTTGCTGCCGCCTTCGTGATCGTCTCGCTCTTCGTTCCGAACTTCCTGACCGAGCGAAACATGCTGGGGCTGCTGCAATCGGTCGTCACGATCGGCATCGTCGCCTGCACGATGATGTTCTGCCTGGCGTCGCGCGATTTCGATCTTTCGGTCGGATCGATCGTCGCCTTCTCCGGCATGATCGCGGTGATGGTCTCGAATGCGACGGGCTCCATTCCTGTCGGGCTGCTCGCCGCCCTGCTGTGCGGCGCCGTCGTCGGCCTCGTCAATGGTATCGTCATTGCGCGGTTCCGCATCAATGCGCTGATCACCACGCTTGCGACCATGCAGATCGTCCGCGGGCTGGCGCTGATCGCCTCTGATGGCCGCGCCGTCGGCATCAATGATCCCGCCTTCTACCAGCTTGCCCTGTCGCGATTTCTCACCGTGCCGACGCCGATCTGGATCATGCTGCTCCTTTTCATCCTCTTCGGTTTCGTGCTCAACCGCACCGTCTTCGGCAAGAACACGCTGGCGATCGGCGGCAATCCGGAGGCCTCGCGGCTTGCCGGCGTCAATGTCGTCAATATGCGCATCTGGATTTTTGCGCTGCAGGGGCTTGTCTGCGGCATTGCCGGCATCCTGCTTGCCTCGCGCATCACCTCCGGCCAGCCGAATGCKGCGACAGGGCTTGAGCTTTCGGTGATTTCGGCCTGCGTTCTCGGCGGCGTCTCGCTGGCCGGCGGCCGGGCGGCGATGAGTGGCGTCATCGTCGGCGTGCTGATCATGGGCATCGCCGAAAACGTCATGAACCTCTTGAATATCCAGGCGTTCTATCAGTATGTGGTTCGCGGGCTGATCCTGCTGATCGCAGTGTTGCTCGACAATTTGAGATCTTCGGCTGCAGGACGGCGCGGATGAGCCAGGGACAAGCCGGTAACGACATCGAACTGAGGCACGGCGATCTCGCCGTCCGGGTCAGCCATCGGGGTGCCGCCGTCACCGCCGGAACATATCGGGGCGTACCCTTTCTCGTGGCGGCTGGCGGCCCTGAAGGAACGATGGCGAATTTCGCGATGGTGCCGTTCGGCAATCGCGTTGAAGGCAACGCCATGTCCTTTGCCGGGCGCGACTATGCCTTCCAGCCGAATACTTCCGATCCGCTCTATCGGCACGGCGACGGCTGGCTCAGCCTCTGGCAGCTTGAAGATATCAGCGCGGAGCATGCGCAATTCTCATTTTCCCGGAGCGCCGACGGGGTTTCACCCTATGCCTATCTGACCCGGCAGGAGATCCGTCTCGCCGGCGATGCGCTGGTGCTGAGGCTTTCCGTGGAAAACCGCGGCGAAGCGGCTCTTCCTTTCGGGCTCGGTCAGCATCCCTTCTTCGCGCGCACGCCAAAGACGCGTCTGACGATCGCGGCCGATCGCTATTGGAGCGAGCGGCCGGACCATCTGCCAGAGATGCCTGGCCCCGTGCCGGACTATTTCGATTTCAGATCCGAAAAGCTTTTGCCGCAGAGGTGGATGAACAATGCCTTCGAGGGTTGGAATGGGCGAGCGGCGATCGCCTGGCCGGAACTTGGAATTCAGGCGGCGCTGGAAGCCGGCGGTGCGCTCGATCGCTTCATGCTGTATATGCCGGTCAACCGGAGCGACTTCTTCTGCCTCGAGCCGATGAGCCACCTGCCGAACGGCCATCACCTTCCTGATTTCGGTGGGCTCACGTCGCTTGCGCCAGGTGGGGCGCTTACCGGCACGGTGACGATCCTGATGTCGGCGCTGCCGGTTCAACCGGAGGAGGGATAGATGGGCGGCCGTCTGCGGGGCAAGAACATCCTGATCACCGGCGCTGCGCAGGGTATCGGCCTTGCGATGGCGAAGGCTTTCATGCGGGAGGATGCCGCCGTCTTTCTCGTCGATCGCGATGCGGCGCTGCTGGCGCAGGCGGCGAAAGAGCTCCAGAGCAGCGGCGGCCGGCTTGGTTATCTGCCGGCCGATATTACCGATGCCGGCACGATCACGACGTTGGTCGCTCAGGCGAATGAAGAAATCGGACAGCTGAACGCGCTCGTCAACAATGCCGGGGTGAATGTCTTTGCCGAACCCCTCAAGACGACGGACGAGGACTGGAACCGCTGCTTCGACATCAATCTGAAGGGCGCATGGAATTGCTGCAAGGCGGTGCTGCCGGGCCTGATCGAACAGGGCGGCGGCGTCATCCTCAACATCGCCTCGACGCACGCTTTCACCATCATCCCGCACACATTTCCCTATCCGCTGGCAAAACACGCCCTGCTCGGTATGACGAAATCCTTGGGGCTGGAATATGCCGCGCGCAATATCCGCGTCAACGCGCTGGCGCCGGGTTATGTCTCGACGCAGAAGGTGATCGATTACTGGAACGGCTTTCCCGATCCGGAGGCGGCAAAGGCCGAGACGATGAAACTGCATCCCGGCGGGCGCATCGCGACGCCGGAGGAGATTGCCATGGCGGCCGTATTCATGATTTCCGACGAGTGCCCGTTCATCAATGCCACCTGCCTGACGATCGACGGCGGCCTCAGCGTGTTGCAGCATTCCGCCTGAAGCGGCGTCAATCTCGCTATTTTTACAAGCCTGTCGTCTTCTCGAGATAGAGCATTATATTGCCCATCGGGAAGGCTATCTGATCTCCCGCAGGCATGGAGCGGCGCCCTGCCGCTTCCTGGAAACAGTTGGAGCATGATGTTGTCCGAAAACCGCGCACACTTTTCGGCATCATGCTCTGAAAGCACAATCGAAAACAGGAGGACGGCATGCAGATCAATCGCACGGCTTCGGCTCATTGGACCGGTGGCCTCAAGGACGGAAAAGGCCTGATCTCGACGCAGAGCGGCGCCTTGAAGGACTATCCCTACGGCTTTGCGAGCCGCTTCGAAGGCGTTGCCGGCACCAACCCGGAAGAACTGATAGGTGCCGCCCATGCCGGCTGCTTCACCATGGCACTGTCGTTGATCCTCGGTGAAGCCGGCTTTACCGCCGAGCATATGGAAACCTCTGCCAAGGTAACGCTCGAAAGCGTCGAGGGCGGCTTTGCCATCACCGCCATCCATCTCTCGCTCTCCGGCCGTATTCCCGGTGCCGATGAGGCGACCTTCACCGAACTCGCCAACAAGGCAAAGGCCGGCTGCCCGGTTTCCAAAGCGCTCGCCTCCGTTCCGATCACACTCGACGTCAAGATCGTCTGATCTCTAGCCGCTGCCGACAAAGTGCCGCGCGTTATATGCCGCGGCACTTTCAATTGCGCGCAATATTTTTCACTTTATTCCGCGGCGATTAAGCGCCAGCATGGTGCTGCTCCGGGCATGCAGCCCCGGCGCGCACGCGCATCAATATTCATTTCCGTCAAAAAACCACCGAGGGATCACATCATGTCCGCTGTAACAGGCCTTACCCTATTTCATGTCATTGTCAGTCTCATCGCCATCGTGGCAGGCATCGCCCTTGCCCATGGCTTGCTGACCGGCAAACGCCACGATCGCTGGACGTTTCTTTTCATGCTGACGACGGCGGTTACGGTGCTGACCGGTTTTCTCTTTCCCTACAATGGCTTCACGCCGGGAATCGGCGTCGGCATCCTCTGCGTGCTGATCTTCGTCCCAACGGCGCTTGCGCGCTACCGGTTTGGTATGAGCGGGGTCTGGCGCCCGTTCTTTATCGCCGGTGCGCTTGCACTGTTCTATTTCAACTGTCTCGTATTCGTCGTTCAGTCGTTCCAGAAGATCGCCACGCTCAATGCACTGGCGCCGACCGGTGGCGAGCCCATAGTTGCCGTCGTTCAGTCGATCGTCCTGATCGCCTTCATCGTCATCGGCTTCATCAGCATTCGTCGCTTCCGCCCGACCGCGCTCGGCCTGTGACATCTTGTGCTGCGCTGCGGCATATTGACAAGTGACGTCTGATATTTTATGATTGACGAAATTCGAAAATCGTCAGTCGTAATTCAGGTCTCAAAACTTATGAACGACATCGCGGAAAATACACTCGAGATCACGCGGCAGGAGAATGTCACGCGCATTCTCGATGCGGCCGAGCGGCTGTTCCGTCACTATGGCTACAGCAAGACGACGGTGGCCGACATTGCCCGCGATCTCGGCATGTCGCCGGCCAATATTTATCGTTTCTTCGCCTCCAAGGTGGAGATCCACCAGGCGCTCTGCGGGCGCATGCTCGCCATGTGCTATCAGATCGCCTACGACGTCCGCCATCAGCCGCTCAGCGCCAGCGAACGGCTGCGCCGTTATGTCGAGACCCAGTATCAGTGGACGCTGGATGTGATGCTCGACGAGACGAAGGTGCACGAGATGATCATCGTCGCGATCGAGCGCGACTGGCATGTCATCGAAAAACATATCGACCGCGTTCATGATCTCATTGCCGAAATCATCGCCGAAGGCATTGCCGCCGGAGAATTCGCCGAGCAGGACCCGGTCATTGCCTCGCGTTGCTTCGGTGCCGCGACGACCACTCTCTGCCATCCGCAGATGGTGGCGCAATGTCTTGCCAAAACCAACCGCGCGAGCGTCGACGAACTGATCGACTACGTGATCAGGGCGCTGAAGTAATAATGGACGGCGGCCGCCGTCGGAACCCCCGAAACGATCCAGGAGTGCGGAAGATGTTTTCGCTCAAGACCCTCAGCCATCGCATGCCGTCCGTCGCCAGTCTCGTGCTCGTGGGCGCCATCGGCATCGGCATTTCTGCCTGCTCGGAAGAGAAGGCTGAGGTCAAGGAAGTCATCCGGCCGGTGAAGGTCGTCGAGATCGCCAAGGCCGGCGACACGCGCAAGCTCGACTATTCGGGCTCGGTCAAGGCGCGCACGGAGATGAACCTCGGATTTCGCGTCGCAGGCAAGATCACCGAACGCCTCGTCGATATCGGCGACAAGGTGAAGCCGGGTGACGTGCTCGCTCGGATGGACTCCACCGATTACCAGCTGGCGGTCAGAACGGCGGAAGCCAATCTCGCAGCCGCTGAAAAAGGCGTCGAAACCGCCGATCTCGTGAACAAGCGCAATCAGCAACTGTTCGACAAGAATGTTTCGCCGAAATCCCAGCTCGAGCAAGCGTCGCTCAGCTATGATCAGGCCGTTTCAAGCCGCGATGCCGCCGTCTCGGCGCTCGATCAGGCGAAGAACCAGGTCAGTTATGCGGAGCTGAAGGCCGACCACAACGGGATTGTCACGACGATCAATGCCGATGTCGGCCAGGTCGTTGCGTCCGGCACTCCCGTCGTCGCCGTTGCCGTCGACGGCGAAAAGGAAGTGCAGATCGCGGTTCCTGAAAACGACATTGCCGAATTCAAGCCAGGCAAGACAGTCAAGGCCAGCTTCTGGGCCGACGACAGGCTGGTACTCGACGGCAAGGTGCGGGAGGTTTCCGGCAGCGCCGACCAGCAGTCGCGTACCTTTGCGGTTCGGGTGAGCCTGCCGAACGATCCGCAGGTGTTGCTCGGCATGACGGCGACGATCGAGGCCGATGTCAGCAATGGCAGCAGCTATGTCTCGATCCCGCTCAGCGCATTGGCTGAAAAGGACGGCAAGCAGATGGTCTGGACCGTCGACCGAGACACGGCGACCGTGCATGGCCGCGACATCAAGGTTGCCGATTTCACCGGCGACGGCGTGCATGTGACCGAGGGTCTCGATAGCGGCGATCTCGTCGTTTCGGCCGGCACGCAGTTCATGAGCGAGAACCTGAAGGTGAAGGTGCCGGACCAGCAGTCGGCCCTGGCCGCCACGGACCAGACCGTCCGCTGATCGCGCCATAGGATAGGGAACAAGACCATGGACGCCACCACCGAGAAGCGGCCCTTCAATCTGTCGCGCTGGGCAATCGGACATCCGAGCATCGCCCGTTTCCTCTTCGGGCTAATCATCATCACCGGCGTGCTCGGCCTGATGCGCATGGGCCAGCGCGAGGACCCCGAATTCACCTTCCGCGTCATGGTCGTTCAGGCGATCTGGCCAGGTGCTTCCATCCAGGAAATGGAAGATCAGGTCGTCAACAAGATCGAGCGCAAGCTGCAGGAAACGCCCCATATCGACTGGGTCAAGTCCTATACGCGGGCGGGCAGTGCGATCATCACCCTGCAGGTCAAGGGCGACACGAATTCGCAAGAAGTGGCGGATGCCTTCTACCAGGTGCGCAAGAAGGTCGGCGACATCTCCAACGAGCTGCCGCAGGGCCTGCTCGGCCCCTATTTCAACGACGAGTTCGGCGACACCTTCATCACGCTGCATTCGATCAGCGGCGACGGCTATTCCTATCCGGAACTGAAGAAATTCGCGATCCAGGCGCGCGACATGCTGTTGACGACGCCGGGCGTCGAAAAGGCCGTCATCATCGGCGACCAGCCTGAGAAGATCTATATCGACGTCTCGTCCAAGGCGCTCTCCGAGCGCGGCCTGACGATCCTCGATCTGCAGAACGCCATCAAGGGCCAAAACAATGTCGATCCGGCAGGCTCGGTCGATACCGGCCTGCGCTCGGTGCGCATATCGGTCGAAGGCGACGTGAAGAAGGCGGCCGATATCCGCGAGCTGCGCCTTCGCGCCGGCGGCCAGGTAACGCGCCTCGGCGATATCGCCACCGTCAGTTCCGGGCTCGAAGATCCCTACCAGCGCAAGTACCGTTTCAACGGCCACGACAGCGTTCAGGTCGGCGTCGTGATGGCCAAGGGCTTCAACGTGACCGATGTCGGCAAGGGCGTGGAGGCGACCTATCAGCGCTTCGAGGAGGCGCTGCCCTATGGCGTCGCCGTCGATCAGATCGCCAACCAGCCCGACGTGGTGACGGATGCGGTCAGCGAATTCATGCATGCGCTCGGCGAAGCTCTCATCATCGTGCTCGTCGTCTCGTTCGTGTCGATCGGCTGGCGATCGGGCCTCGTCATCGCCATCGCCATTCCGCTGGTGCTCGCCGCCACCTTTGCGCTGATGTACGAACTCGGCATCGATCTGCAGCGCATCTCACTCGGCGCGCTGATCATCGCGCTCGGCCTGCTTGTCGACGATGCGATGATCGTCGTCGAGATGATGGAGCGAAAGCTGGAGGAGGGGCTCGTCAAGATCGACGCGGCAAGCTTCGCTTATTCCTCGACTGCCTTCCCGATGTTGACGGGCACGCTGATAACCACGGCCGGCTTCATTCCGGTCGGCTTCGCCGCCTCGACGGCCGGCGAATATGTGCGCTCGCTGTTCTACGTCGTCGGCATCGCGCTTGTCACCTCGTGGTTCGTCGCGGTCTACTTCACGCCGTGGCTCGGCTATATGATCCTCAAGCAGCGCCATCACGCCGGCGAGCATCACGACGCCTTCGACACCGGCTTCTATCGCCGGCTGCGCGGCACGGTCGGCTGGGCGGTGCGCCACCGCGTCATCGTGCTGCTGCTGACGCTCGGCACCTTCGTCACCAGCCTCTGGGCCTTCCAGTTCATTCCGCAGAATTTCTTCCCGCAATCGTCGCGGCCGGAAATCCTCGTCGATCTCTGGCTGCCCGAGGGCACCAGCATCAAGGAAGTCGAGGTGCAGGCAAAGGCACTCGAAACCAAGATGATGGATGATCCCGACAAGCGGTTTATCGCCACCTATATCGGCGAAGGCGCGCCGCGCTTCTTCCTGCCGCTCGACCAGCAGCTGCGCAATCCGAACTTCGCCCAGCTGCTCGTCATGGCCAATGACGAACCGGCGCGCGAGCGGCTGATCGTCAAGCTGCGGACGATCCTTGCGGAAGACTTCCCCGATATTCGCGGCAAGGTCGACCGCCTCTTCCTTGGTCCGCCGACCGGCTGGCCGGTGCAGATGCGCGTGATGGGGCCCGACCGTCAGGAAGTCAGGGAGATCGCCGATCAGGTAAAGGCGCGCTTCCAGGCCAATCCGGAGCTCGGCGCCATCCATGACGATTGGCTGGAAGAGGTGCCGGCGATGAAGCTGGTGATCGACCAGGACCGCGCCCGGGCACTCGGCGTCACCTCGCAGCGTGTCCGCCAGATGTTGCAGACCGCCATGTCAGGGACTGCGCTCGACGATTTCCGCGATGGCGAGGAGACGGTTTCGATCGTCGCCCGCGAGCCGGATGCCAGCCGCTCGCTGCTGTCGGCGGTCAACTCGGTCTATGTGCCGACGGATTTCGGCGGCTTCGTACCGGTCTCGCAGGTCGCCAAGGTCGTGCCCGTCATGGAGCAGGGCATCGAATGGCGGCGCAACAGGCTGCCGACAATCACCGTGCGCGCCACGCTGCCTGACGATGTGCAGCCGAACGACGTGGTGATGAAGATGTATGCCGACATGAAGGATCTGCGCGACAGCCTGCCTGCCGGCTACAAGGTCGAAATCCAGGGCGGCGCCGAGGATGCGGCAGAAAGCCAGATGTCGATCGCCGCCAAGGCGCCGATCATGCTCGCCGTCATCATCGTGCTGCTGATGGTGCAGCTGCAGCATTTCGGCAAGGCGATGCTGGTGCTCGCCACCGGACCGCTCGGGATCATCGGTGCGGCGGCCGCATTGCTGATCAGCGGCGCCCCCTTCGGCTTCGTAGCGATCCTCGGCGTCATCGCGCTGCTCGGTATCATCATGCGCAATTCGATCATCCTGGTCGATCAGATCGACCAGGATATCAAGGCCGGCATGCACCGGCAGGAGGCGATCGTCGGCGCGGCCGTGCGACGTTTCCGGCCGATCATGCTGACGGCGCTGACCGCCGTGCTGGCGCTCATCCCGATCTCGCGTGGTGTCTTCTGGGGTCCGCTTGCCTACGCGATGATGGGCGGTATCCTGGTTGCGACCGTGCTTACCATTCTGGTTCTGCCCGCCGGTTACGCCCTTTTCTTCGGCCGGGAGCCGAAGGCAAAGGACGAGCCGGGCCAGCATGCCGACGCCATCCAGGAAGAGGCGGATGACAGACATCCGCCGGCGTTGGCAGCAGAGTGAGGACGGCGCGGCGAAAGCCGCGCCGTTTTCCTTGCAGGTCACAGCTTACTCGTCAAAGCGCGTCGCTGCCTACAGCGCCGCGCAGTCTTTACTGCCTGTTCCGTCTTGGAGCTGCGCGCCGATTCCATTGCCGCCTCGAAAAAGCTAAGCTGCGAAAGCATGCCGGGAGACCAACCGCGATCCCGGCCACTCATTGACGAGGCAGGACCCGACCATGGCCGATTACCATCTGGAAGCAAGCTGGAGCCCGATCGAGGGCAGTTTCGGGCGCCTCACCTTCACGCTTTTCAATCTTTCGACCGAGCCGCTGTCCGGCTTCTCGCTCGCCTACACGTCAGAGACGCGGATTGCCGACAAACATGTCTGCGACGGCGGCAGCCTCAAGCGGCAGGTCGCGCATTTCCATGAATTCCTGCCGCCCGAGGGGCTGAGCGTGCCGCCCGGCGGGCGCTGGCGGTTCACCGTCGAGGGGCTGACCAGGGCGCCGAAACATATGACATCAGGCGTCAAATCGGCCTATCTGACACTTGGCGACGAACGCCACGTTCCTGTTGGTTTCGGCGATCTCATGCTCGAAGGCCGGGATGGTGGCGTGGCGCCGCCGCTTCTGCCGCCGGGCCGGGCCGAGGAACCTTATTCGCTGCTGCCCTGGCCGCTGGCGCTCGGGCTGAAGGCGGGAGAGCTTCCGGTGATCCTTTATCCGGCCGAGCGAACGCGGCCCGACGCGGTCAAGGCGCTCTCGCTGGTTCTCGCGCTTTACCAGCGGCTCTATCCGGCCGACAACGTGCCGTATTCGCTCAGTGCCATCGAAGGCGGGCGGGCCATTCGTTTCGTCACCGAATCGTCGATCGCCGCCTTTGCCTACGAATTGCGTTTTACGGCGCATGAGATCGTGCTTTCGAGTGCGGATGCGGCCGGGCGGCATTACGGGCTGATCAGCCTGGCGCAACTGATGCACGGCGCCCGCGGCGATCGCGAGCGATTCAAATTCCCCAATTTCGGTGCGATCGCCGACCAGCCGCGTTATGACTGGCGCGGCTGCCATCTCGATGTATCCAGGCAGTTCTATCCGGTGGCAGACGTCGTGCGGCTGATCGATATTCTCGCCTGGAACAAGCTCAACATCTTCCACTGGCATCTGACTGATGACGAAGCGTGGCGGCTGGAGATCAAGGCCTATCCGGCGCTGACGGAGATCGGCGCCCGGCGTGGGCCGGATGAAGTGCTCGTGCCGCAGCTCGGCGACGGGGCGCAAACGCGCTCCGGCCATTACACGCAAGAGGACGCCAGGCGGATCGTTGCGCATGCAGCTTCGCTGTATATCGAAGTGGTGCCGGAAATCGATATTCCGGGCCATAGCATGGCGACGCTGTTCTCGCTGCCCGAGCTCGTCGACGGACAGGAGGCGCCGGACAGTTACCGCTCGGTGCAGGGTTATCCGAACAACGCCCTCAATCCGGCGGTGGAATTCACCTATGAATTTCTCGGCAAGGTGTTCGACGAGATGGTGACGCTGTTTCCCGGCGAGTACCTTCATATCGGCGGCGACGAGGTGGCGCATGGCTCCTGGCTTTCCTCGCCGCTCTGCAAGGCGCTGATGGAGCGGGAGAAACTTGCCGGCACTGCCGAGCTGCAATCCTATTTCCTGAAACGTATCAAAGCTATGCTGTCGGAGCGCGGCAAGAAGCTCGTCGGCTGGAACGAGGTTTCGCATGGCGGCGGCGTCGACCGCGACGGCACGCTGCTGATGGCCTGGGAAAAGCCCGCCGTCGGCATCGAGCTGGCACAGGAAGGCTACGACGTGGTGATGACGCCGGGGCAGGCCTATTATCTCGACATGGCGCAGGCTGAAGCCTGGGCCGAGCCCGGCGCCGGCTGGGCGGGCTACGCGCCGCCGGAACACACTTACGCTTACGAGGCCGAGGGCGAGCTGCCGGAGGCGCTGCAGGAGAAGATGCGCGGCATCCAGGCCTGCATCTGGACCGAGAACTTCGTCTCGCGCGCCTATTTCAACCGGCTGGTTTTTCCGCGTCTCCCGGCGGTCGCCGAGGCTGCCTGGACGCCTTCTGCGCGCAAGGACTGGGATCGGTTCGCAGCGATCGTGCGGATGTGGCCGGTGCTCTAAGCCGCCTCGGCCTTCAGCCCCAGCAGTGCCGCGCCGATCAGGCCGGGTTCGATGCGGCATTCGCTGCGCACCACCAGCGGGCGATCGAACTTGCGCAGGATGCGGGCGCGCACGGCGTGGTCGAGCTCGGCAAGCAGCGGCTCGACATTGGAAAGCCCGCCGCCGACCGGCACGATGGTCGCGCCGGTGATGTTGATCGTCAGCGCTAACGGCGAGGCGACGAGATCGACATAGACGTCGATCGTCCGTGTCGCCTTCTCCTCCCCATGGCGCCACTGGGCAATGATCTCCTCGCTGACAAGGTCGAGATCGTGCAGCGTCTTGTGCAGGCGCTCCAGGCCGCGGGCGCCGCCGACAGTGTCGACGCAGCCCTTCTGGCCGCAGCCGCAGGCATAGGCGGGAATGGCGACGGGCGGATTGCCGGCTGCGGATGCGATGATCGGCCCGTGACCCCATTCGCCGGCAAAGCCGCCGGCCTCGTTGACGAGGCGCCCGTCGGCAACCAGGCCGCCGCCGACGCCGGTGCCGAGGATGGCGCCGAAGACGATGCGGTGGCCGCGGCCGGCGCCGAGACCGGCTTCGGCAATAGCGAAACAGTCGGCGTCGTTGGCGATCAGCACCGGCAGGCCGAGTTCGGCTTCGAGATCGGCGCCAAGCGTGCGGTCGTGGATGCAGGGAATGTTGGCGCAGATCAGGCGCTGCGTATCGGGATCGACGACGCCGGCGATGGAGAGGGCGATGCCGTTCGGCTGTTCGCCGGTTTCGGCGATGATGCCGCGCAGGGTCTCGACGAAAGCGGCAAAATCATCCCTGGGTGTCGGGCGGCGGCCGAGGGGAACGATGTGTGTCTCGGAACGAGCGATGCCACCCTTGATGGCGGTGCCACCGATGTCGAATGAAATGATCATTGCCACTCTGCCGTTTTCTGGTCTCCCAGCGTCTGCTTGCATTGTTGGCGGGGAATTTCAAGCGCTCATTCGGCGGTGGTGTCGCCGGCTTAAGGGGCGTGCCGTCTGCCACCCCTCTGTTTTGCCGGACACCTCTCCCACGGGTGGGGAGATCGGATAGGCGGGACGGGTTTCCGTCTTCCATTCCGTCATGGCAAGACGTTGGAGAAATCGGGTGAGCCCAAGCCCATCGGCTCCGATTACAGCTGCAATTTCTAACCCCGCAAGTCATTCAATTGGCATATTGCATCGCCAGAATCCGGCCCTACACTTTCATCAACTGCCGGACCCACGACGATCGATACGAGAGAAAACAGTACCATCCGAAGACCACGTCCCAAAGGCCGCCGCCTCTCATCCATTTTGCGGCAGATGGCCGTCGATCAGAGCCGCGAACGGATCTCGATCGGCGATCTATTCGACACGATGGGTGACAGGGCGATCAGCGCGTTGATGCTGATCTTCGCGCTTCCGAACGCCTTTCCCACTCCGCCCGGAACCTCGGCCGTGCTCGGGGCGCCATTGGTCTTCCTGGCAGCGCAACTGACCTTCGGGCTGAAACCCTGGCTACCGAAGGTGATTGCCAACCGTTCGATGCGCCGGGAGGATTTCGAGTCCATCGTCGGCCGCATCCACGGCTGGCTCGCCTGGGCCGAACGCATGCTGAAACCGCGGCTTGCGATCTTCGCCGAACCGCCGGCGGAATATCTCGCCGGGGCGGCATGCCTGCTGCTGTCGATCGTTCTCCTGCTGCCGGTCCCGCTCGGCAACATTCTGCCGGCGATCACGATCTCGGTCTTCGCTTTCGGCATATTGGGCCGTGACGGTCTCTTCGCGCTCATCGGCTTCGTGATGACGGCCGTGTCGCTCGTCATCGCCGGCGGGGTGATTTACGGTCTCGTGAAGGCGGCGATCTATCTCGTCGTGCAATGGTTTGCCTGAGCGGGTTTGCCCGAGTGATGGCGGTTATTTGGCGGGGCTCCTTGCAACAGGCTCGACATTTGCCGGAATTTTGTTTTGATCTGGCGCGATACAGACTCAAATCATGTTCGGCGGCGGCACGCCGGCTCACTTTGCGCGGTAGGCATTAGATGGTAAAAAGATCCGAGACCCCTGCACGGCTCGATGATGCGGCGCGTGCCGGCTGGCTCTACTACGTCGCCGGGCGCACGCAGGACGAAATCGCCGCTGCGATGGGCATCTCGCGGCAATCGGCGCAGCGGCTGGTGTCGCTGGCGGTCGCCGAGCGCCTGATCAAGGTGCGGCTCGATCATCCGATCGCCGCCTGCCTGGAGCTCGGCAGTCAGCTGCGCCGGAAATTCGGGCTGAAACATGTGGAGGTGGTGCCGAGCGATCCCGCGTCGTCGTCGACGACGGTCGGTATCGCCGAGGCGGCCGCTGCCGAGATCGAGCGGTGGCTGAAACGGCCGGAGCCGATCGTACTCGCCATCGGTACCGGCCGCACCCTGAAGGCGGCCGTCGACCAGCTTCCGGCGATCGAATGTCCCAATCACCGCATCGTTTCGCTGACCGGCAATATCGCCCCGGACGGATCGGCGGCCTATTACAACGTCATCTTCAGCATGGCCGATGCGGTGAAGGCGCGACACTATCCGATGCCGCTGCCGGTGCTTGTCACCTCGGCGGAGGAGCGGGAGTTGCTGCATGGCCAACAGCTGGTGCGCTCGACGCTTAATATGAGCGCGCAGGCCGATGTCACCTTCGTCGGCATCGGCGAGCTCGGCATCGATGGGCCGCTTTGCGTCGACGGTTTTCTCGAGAAGGACGAGATGATGGAGCTGATGCGCGGGGGTGCTGTCGGTGAGATCTGCGGCTGGATTTTCGATGTCGATGGCAGGCTGATCGACAACCCGATCAACGAGCGCGTCGCGTCCGCGCCGATCCCGTCCCGTGACGCGTCGATGGTCATTGGGTTGGCCAAGGGCAAGCGCAAATTCAAGGCCATCAGAGCTGCCGTTGTCGGCCATCAAATCAACGCTCTGATCACCGACGAAGAGACGGCTGAGTTTTTGCTCAAGAACTGAGCAAAAAATATTATATTTAAATCAATAGGATAACTATCGCCTTCGGCACTGCAGCAACGATTGCCGATTGACATTCTGCGTCGTTTATTGAGTAATTGCCCATGAGCGAAGCGAATGCTCACACCCCATCTTCTGGGAGGAAGATTATGACATTGAGAACTTTTCTGCTGGGCGCCTGCTCAGCACTGGCGTTTGCCGGTATGGCTTCGGCMGAAACGCTTACGATTGCGACCGTGAACAACGGCGACATGATCCGGATGCAGAAGCTGACGGATGATTTCAAGGCGAAGAACCCCGGCATCGACCTTGAATGGGTAACCCTCGAAGAAAATGTGCTGCGCCAGAAGGTCACGACCGACATCGCGACCAAGGGCGGCCAGTACGACGTTTTGACGATCGGCACTTATGAAGTTCCGATCTGGGCAAAGCAGGGCTGGCTGGTGCCGCTCGACAATCTCGGCGCCAATTACGACGTCGACGACCTGCTGCCGGCGATCCGCAGCGGCCTGACCATGGACGGCAAGCTCTATGCGGCGCCGTTCTACGGCGAAAGCTCGATGGTGATGTACCGCAAGGACCTGTTCGACGCCGCCGGCCTGAAGATGCCCGACGCCCCGACCTGGGACTTCATTGCCGACGCTGCCCGCAAGATCACCAACAAGGACAAGGAAGTCTACGGCATCTGCCTGCGCGGCAAGGCCGGCTGGGGCGAGAACATGGCCTTCCTGACGGCCATGTCCAACTCCTTCGGCGCCCGCTGGTTCGATGAAAGCTGGAAGCCGCAGTTCGATCAGCCCGAATGGAAGGACACGCTCGACTTCTACGTCAAGCTGATGAAGGATGCCGGTCCTCCGGGCGCTTCCTCCAACGGCTTCAACGAGAACCTGGCGCTCTTCCAGACCGGCAAGTGCGGCATGTGGATCGATGCGACCGTTGCTGCATCCTTCGTCAGCAACCCGAAGGAATCGACCGTCGCCGACAAGGTCGGCTTTGCGCTGGCTCCCGACAAKGGCCTCGGCAAGCGCGGCAACTGGCTGTGGGCCTGGAGCCTTGCCATCCCGGCAGGTTCTCAGAAGGCCGAAGCCGCCGAGAAGTTCGTCGCCTGGGCCACGAGCAAGGATTACACCAACCTCGTTGCCGAGAAGGAAGGCTGGCTGAATGCACCTCCAGGCACCCGCAGCTCGCTCTATGCGAATGCGGATTACCAGAAGGCGGCTCCCTTCGCCAAGACGACGATCGACTCGATCAACTCGGCCGATCCGAGCAAGCCGACCGTCAAGCCGGTACCGTATGTCGGCGTCCAGTTCGTGGCGATCCCGGAATTCCAGGGCATCGGCACGGCAGTGGGCCAGCAGTTCTCCGCAGCTCTTGCCGGCCAGCTTTCGGTCGACCAGGCCCTGCAGGCCGCACAGCAGCTGGCAACCCGCGAAATGACCAAGGCCGGCTACATTAAATAAAACCTCCTGAGCAAGAGGCGGATCCTTGACAATCCGCCCCTCTGGGCCGCCGATTGCCCGAACTGCATCGGCGGCCTCTTTTTTCAGACAAAGCTGCCTTGCGGCCGCTCCCCGCTTCAGTCCAGATCGGTGATTGCCATGGCAACCTTACATACCCGCTCCGCCGCGCGCCTGATGATCGCGCCCTCCGTGCTGCTGCTCTTTGCATGGATGATCGTCCCGCTTGTGATGACGATCTATTTCTCGCTGCTGAACTACAATCTGCTCAGCCCCGGCATGGAAAACTTCGTCGGTTTCTTGAACTACGAATATTTCCTGTCCGATCCGGCCTTCATCGCCGCGCTGATCAATACGCTGCTGCTCGTCGCCGGCGTTCTATTGATCACCGTCATCGGCGGCATCGCCTTTGCGCTGCTGCTCGACCAGCCGATGTACGGCCAGGGCATCGTGCGCATCCTGGTGATTGCGCCGTTCTTCGTCATGCCGACGGTGGCAGCACTCGTCTGGAAGAACATGTTCATGAACCCGGTCAACGGCCTGTTTGCGCATCTTGCCAAGGCGCTCGGCTTGCAGCCGATCGACTGGCTGGCGAATGCGCCGCTGTTTTCCGTCATTCTGATCGTCGCCTGGCAGTGGCTGCCCTTTGCCACCCTCATTATGCTGACCGCGCTGCAGTCGCTCGACGAGGAGCAGAAGGAAGCCTCCGAAATGGACGGCGCCGGTCCGATCTCGAAGTTCATCTACATCATCCTGCCACACATGGCGCGTGCCATCACCGTGGTGATCCTGATCCAGACGATCTTCCTGCTTTCGGTCTTTGCCGAAATCCTCGTCACCACCAATGGCGGGCCGGGCACCGACAGCACCAACCTTACCTATCTCGTCTATGCCCAGGCGCTGCTGCAGTTCGATATCGGCGGGGCATCGGCCGGCGGTATTGTGGCTGTTATCCTCGCCAATATCGTCGCGATCTTCCTCGTGCGCCTCGTCGGCAAGAATCTGGAGGCTTGAGATGGCCAGAAAAGTCACAACGCAGCGCAAGCTCATCGTCACCGCGATCGCCTGGACGCTCGGCATCCTGATCTTCTTCCCGATTCTCTGGACGTTCCTGACCAGCTTCAAGTCGGAAGCCGACGCCATCGCCTCGCCGCCGCAATTCCTGTTCTTCCACTGGACGACGGAAAACTATGCGGAGGTGCAGAGCCGGTCGAACTATCTCAGCCACTTCATGAACTCGGTGATCATCTCCTTCGGCTCGACGCTGATCGGCCTGATCATCGCCATTCCGGCCGCCTGGGCGATGGCGTTTTCGCCGACCAAGCGGACCAAGGACGTGCTGATGTGGATGCTGTCGACCAAGATGATGCCACCGGTCGGTGCATTGATCCCGATCTACCTGCTGTTTCGTAATTCTGGCCTGCTTGACACGCGCACCGGCTTGGTGATCGTGCTGACGCTGATCAACCTGCCGATCATCGTCTGGATGCTCTATACCTACTTCAAGGAGATCCCCGGCGAGATCCTCGAAGCGGCGCGCATGGATGGGGCGTCGCTGATGAAGGAGATCGTCTACGTGCTGACGCCGATGGCGGTGCCCGGCATTGCCTCAACGCTGCTTTTGAACATCATCCTTGCCTGGAACGAGGCGTTCTGGACGCTCAACCTCACCGCCTCGAAGGCGGCGCCGCTGACGGCCTTCATCGCTTCCTATTCCAGCCCCGAGGGCCTGTTTTACGCCAAGCTCTCGGCGGCATCGACGATGGCGATCGCGCCGATCCTGATCCTTGGCTGGTTCAGCCAGAAACAACTCGTCCGCGGCCTGACCTTCGGCGCTGTGAAATAACATAAAAGGGAGAGAAACATGGGCAGCATTACCCTTCAGAAGGTTTCCAAGGTCTTCGGCGAAGCCAAGGTCATCCCTTCGATCGATCTCGACATCAAGGACGGCGAGTTCGTCGTCTTCGTCGGCCCGTCGGGCTGCGGTAAGTCCACGCTGCTGCGGCTGATCGCCGGGCTCGAGGATGTCTCCGGCGGCAAGATCGTCATCGACGGCAGGGACGCCACCGAAAAGGCGCCCTCGGAGCGCGGCCTTGCCATGGTGTTCCAGTCCTATGCGCTCTATCCGCATATGAGCGTGCGCAACAATATCGCCTTCCCGCTGAAGATGGCGGGCGTCGACAAGGCGGAGATCGACCGCAAAGTGACTGATGCGGCCCGGGTGCTGAACCTCACCGACTATCTCGAACGCAAGCCGCGACAGCTGTCCGGCGGCCAGCGCCAGCGCGTGGCGATCGGCCGCGCCATCGTGCGTCAGCCTTCGGCCTTCCTGTTCGACGAACCGCTGTCGAACCTCGATGCGGCACTCCGCGTCAACATGCGCCTCGAAATCAGCGAGCTGCATCAGCAGCTGAAGACGACGATGGTCTACGTCACCCACGACCAGGTCGAGGCGATGACCATGGCCGACAAGATCGTCGTCCTGAACAGGGGCAATATCGAGCAGGTCGGCTCGCCGCTCGAACTCTACAGCCGCCCCCGCAACCTCTTCGTCGCCGGCTTCATCGGATCGCCCAAGATGAACTTCATCACAGGCCAGCACGCCGCCGCGCTGAACGCACATACCATCGGCGTCCGGCCCGAACATGTGCTGTTGTCGATGGAGAGCGGCGACTGGAAGGGCAGGGTCGTGGTCGCCGAACATCTCGGCTCCGACACCTTCCTGCATATCGACGCCGAGGGCATCGGCATGTTGACGGCGCGCGGCAGCGGCGACTTCCCGGCGAAAGCGGGCGACACGGTCTTCCTGACGCCGGACCGTTCGCGTATTCACAAATTCAACGAGGGCGGCCTTGCCATCTGAAGCGGRCCGCCGGGCTGGGGGCAGGCATGCGAGCCGGACGATGGCGCCTGGCCGTCTCGGCAAGACCTTCAAGAGGACTGAAACATGACGTGCAAATTATCGCTGGCAACGCTTTCGGATGTGGCGCGCACTGCCGCCATCCCTGGATATGACAGGGCATCGCTGAAAGCCGGCATCGTGCACTTCGGCGTCGGCAATTTCCACCGTGCCCACCAGGCGATCTATCTCGACGATCTCTTCAACGCCGGCACGGATCACGACTGGGCAATCGTCGGCGCCGGTGTGTTGCCGTCGGATGCCGCCATGCGCGAAAAGCTTGCGGCGCAGGATTTCCTGACGACGGTGGTCGAACAGGACAACAACAAGACGGCGGCGCGCGTCACGGCACCGATGATCGACATCCTGCCGGTCGGCGATGCCACTGCGATCATCGCCAAGCTTGCCGATCCCGAGATCCGCATCGTCTCGATGACGATCACCGAGGGCGGCTATTTCATCGACGCATCAGGCACATTCAATCCGACCCATCCGGCGATCGCCGCCGACGGACAAAATCCCAACGCGCCGAAGACAGTGTTCGGCCTGATCGTCGCCGGCCTRAAAGCGCGCAAGGACAAGGGCATCGGTCCCTYCACCGTCATGTCCTGCGACAACATTCCCCATAATGGAGTCGTCACCGCCAATGCCGTCGTCGGCACGGCCGCACTTTCGGACCCTGCCTTTGCCGACTGGATCCGAGCGAATGTCGCCTTCCCGAACGGCATGGTCGACCGCATCACGCCGGCGACCAGCCAGCGCGAGGTCGATTTCCTCCGGGACAATTTCCAGATCGAGGACAGTTGGCCGGTCTATTGCGAGGAATTCAAGCAATGGGTGCTCGAGGATAAGTTCACCGCCGGCCGGCCGGCGCTGGAAAAGGTCGGCGTCACCTTCGTGCCCGATGTCACGCCCTACGAGCACATGAAGATCCGCATCCTCAACGGTGGGCATGCCGCGATCGCCTATCCGGCGGCGTTGATGGACATTCATTTCGTTCATGATTCCATGGAAGACCCGCTGATCCGCGCCTTCCTTGCCAAGCTCGAGAAAGACGAGATCATCCCGATCGTGCCGCCGGTGCCGAACACGTCGCTGGCGGACTATTTCGCCCTGATCGAACATCGCCTGCTCAATCCGAAGATTGCCGACACTATTCCGCGGCTGGCGCAAGACGGCTCCAACCGCCAGCCGAAATTCATCCTGCCGTCGACGCTCGACAATCTGCGTCAGGGCAGGGACGTCGTTGGCCTGGCGCTGGTTTCAGCACTCTGGTGCCGCTATTTCGCCGGCAAGACCGACAGCGGCAAGGATATCGTCTTCAACGACGCGAGCGCAGAGCGCCTGCATGCGGCGGCGCTGAAAGCCAAGGACGACCCGTCGGCCTTTCTCGTCTTCGACGATATTTTCGGCGAAGTGGCGAAATCGGAACTTTTTCGCAAGCGTTTCGCCCATGCTCTCAAAACCCTGTGGGAAAAGGGCACGCGGGAGACGCTGCAGCTCTATCTCGACGGCAAGCTCGCAGTGTAAGGAATCCGGATGGCGGTATCTGCTGCCGCCATTCATCCGGCCTTGCGAGCGCCGCGGGACGGTAACACGTCCGAATTGAACTCAGGTTGGGTCTTCCATGGCTGATGCGGAAACACGGCTGGTCATCTTCGATTGCGATGGCGTACTCGTTGACAGCGAGCCGATCTCGATCAGCGTGCTCGTCGGGGCGATGAACGATCTCGGCGTCTCGATCACCGAGGACCAGGCTTATGAGCGTTTTCTCGGCCGCAGCCTGTCTACTCTCATCGATACGCTGGAAACCGAATTCAACGTTCATGCCGGCGAGGAATTCCTCGAGCGTATCCGCACCGATCTCTACGCTCGTTTTCGCACAGAACTGAAGCCGATCGAGGGTATCGCCGCGGCGATTGACGGGCTTGGCGTTCCCTGTTGCGTTGCCTCGTCCAGCCAGATGGAGCGAATCCGGCTGTCGCTGTCGGTGACCGGACTTCTCGACAAGCTGCCCGACATCTTCAGTGCGACGATGGTCAAGCGCGGCAAACCGGCGCCCGATCTCTTCCTGCATGCGGCGCGTGAAATGCAGGTCGAGCCGGCTCATTGCCTTGTCGTTGAAGACAGCCCGGCCGGCGTTGCCGCGGCCAAGGCGGCAGGCATGACGGTCTTCGCCTTCACCGGCGGATCACACGCCAACTTCGCCGGATACCGTGCCGAACTCGACCGCCTTTCGCCGGAAGTGGTGTTTGACGCCATGCCGGATTTGATACACCTTGTCCGCAACCATAAGCTGGACGGGACCAAGACTTGATGCGTGATCATGTGGTTGCGGTGGATATCGGCACGGGCAGTGCGCGCGCCGGCGTCTTCGACGCACACGGTCGCCTGCTCGCCAAGGCCGAGCATCCGATCGTGATGAACCGGCCGCGCGAAAACCATGCCGAGCACGATTCCGAAGATATCTGGTCGGCCGCCTGCATGGCAGTGCGCAGGGCGATGGAGCAATCCGGTATCGCCGCCGCCTCGGTCGGAGCGATCGGCTTCGATGCCACCTGTTCGCTCGTCGTCCGTGACGTCGAGGGCCGGCAGCTCAGCGTTTCCACAGGCGGGGAGAGGCGTTTCGACACGATCGTCTGGCTCGATCATCGGGCGCTGAAGGAAGCCGATTTTTGCACGGCGACGCAGCACAGGGTGCTCGAACACTCCGGCCACGTGATGTCGCCGGAAATGGAGATGCCGAAGCTGATGTGGCTGAAGAAGAAGCTGCCCGCCACATGGGAAAAGGCTGGCTATTTCTTCGATCTCGCCGATTTCATGACGTGGAAATCGACCGGATCGCCCGCCCGTTCGCGCTGCACGCTGACGGCGAAATGGAACTATCTCGCCCATCTCGAAAAGGGCTGGCAGCAGGATTTCCTGGAACGGATCGGCCTCGAGGACCTTCAGGCGCGCGGCCATCTGCCGGATGAGACCACGCCTGTCGGAGACAGCGTCGGCCGGCTGACGCAGGAAGCGGCGGAAGCGCTGGGGCTGACGACGGACTGCCATGTCGCCGCCGGGATGATCGACGCCTATGCCGGCGCACTCGGCGCGCTCGGCGGCTACGCCGCCGATCCTGTCAAACGCGAGCACCAGCTGGCGCTGATTGCCGGCACGTCGAGCTGCATCGTTACCTTCTCGCGGGAACGCAAGCCGAGCCATGGCATGTGGGGTCCCTATTACGAGGCTGTCTTCCCGCAGTCCTGGCTGGTGGAGGCCGGGCAATCGGCGACCGGCGCGTTGCTCGACCACATCGTGCGCATGCATGCGGCCGGTGGCGAGCCGACGGCAGCGCTGCATCAGAAGATCGTCGCGCGCATCGCCGAATTGCGGGCCGAGGAGGGCGATGACTTCGGTGCGCGGATCTTCGTGCTGCCGGATTTCCATGGCAACCGTTCGCCGCTCGCCGATCCGCACGCCGTCGGCGTCGTCAGCGGGCTGACACTCGATACGTCCTTCGACGGGCTCTGCGCGCTCTATTGGCGCTCTGCGGTGGGGATTGCGCTTGGCATCCGCCATATCCTGGAAATGATGAAGGAATACGGTTACATGCCCGATACGCTGCATATTGCCGGCGGGCATGTGAAGAACCCGGTGCTGATGGAGCTTTATAGCGATGCGACCGGCTGCAAGGTCGTGGTGCCGAAGATGAACGAGGCGGTGCTGCTCGGCACGGCAATCGCAGCATCCGTCGCGTGCGGCTTGTACAAGGATCTGGCGGCGGCCGGCGAGGCGATGTATCCGGGCGGCGACGAACGGCTTCCCGACAAGGCCAAGCAGGCGCTTTACGACCGCGACTACCGCCGTCTTCTCGCTATGCACCGGCACCGCGCCGAATTGGAAACGATGCAATAGAGCGCCGCTCTAAGGACGCTCCATCACATTGAATCTGCGCATAACCTTTCAAATTAGTGGTTTGCCGTCTCGCCGAGGACGGTTGCGAATTCCATCATGCGGCGGCGGCGAAGTGCGGCCTCCTCTCCGACTTGGAGGATGACGGATTCAGACAGGCAATCGAGCAGCGCGATCAGCGGCGGAAGATTGTCGAGATCGGGGGCGCGAGCGGGCGGCAAGGGCAGCATGACGTTCGACTGGTCCGCCATCCAGTCCGCTTGCTGCGGCGAAATGAGCACGACCTTATAGCCGTAGCGCCGCGCCGTTCTGGCAAGCAGCCGCGCCTTGGCGAAGCGGCGGCAATCGATGATGACAAGCAGCGCGTCGTCGACCGCCAGCCGGGCGAAGAGTTCCGCAAAACGGTTGTCGGCAGCGTCGAGCGTGCGAACGCCGTCGCGGGCTTGCGTCAGCCGCTGACAGAAATGATTGGCCAGGCTTGAGAGCCGCGCATGCGTGGCGATCGACACTTCGCGGGCAGTGCTGATCAAGCCGACGGCTTCCGACCAGTGCGGCTGCGCCGTCAGATGATAGATATGATGGAGGGCCTGAATCTGTTCGGCAACCAGCACGGCGAGCGGTTTGCCGTCCGCAGCGTCGGCATGCAGCTCGCTCATAGCGCTCTGCAATTGCGCCGGCGATGTCGTCACGGTCTCGCGAATCTCCACCTTGACGCTGTCCAATCCCTGATAACCGAGCGAGCGCAGGAAGCGCCCGACGGTCATCGGCGAGAGATCCAGCCTGTCGGCAACCGACGCAGCCGTCTCGAACGGCAGGTCGTTCAGGTGTTCGGTGAAATATTTCGCGATACGGCGTTCGGCCGGTGTGCCGGTTTTTGCGTATTGCCTGAGTTTTTGCACAAAGTCTTCCACGTCAGCCTCCCCGTCTTCCCTCAGAGGCGTTCCGTGGATGCGCTGTTGCGACCCCTTGTCTTTGCAACTATTTCGGAAGCTGCTTCTCAGGCCCGTGTGTATTTTATATGCGTCACAATATTATATTAGTATTTAGTTTTCGACAAGTTTTCTATTACTGCATGCAATTTTATTCTCTCTTGTCGGTGGCCTCCATCTTTCCTACATCTTCGGCGCAACCGGAGACGCCTGAGACATGATTCTTGACGCCGCTCGCCTTTCGCTCGCCAATTTGTTCGCATCGGAAACACGTTCTGTCTTCTGGAAAGTGCTCGGCCTGACGATTCTCGTGCTCGTCGGCCTCTGGTTCGCGCTGCGCGGGGCCTTCATGGCCTTCCTCTTTCCCTGGCTCACGGGTTTCTTTCCCGATATGCCGGATTGGGCAGGGTGGCTCGCTTTCCTCTTCGCGATCCTGGCCGGTATCGGCCTTGCGTTGATGCTGGCGCTGCTGCTGTCGCCGGTCACGGCGCTGATCGCCGGCCTGTTTCTCGACGATGTCGCCGATGTCATCGAAAGGCGCGACTATCCCAAGGACGCGCCGGGCACCGCCATGCCGCTCGGTCCGGCGATGGCAAGCTCGATCAAGTTCCTCGGCGTGGTGATCCTCGGCAATATCGTGGCATTGTTGTTGCTGTTTATCCCCGGCGTCAATCTGGTCGCGTTCTTTCTGGTGAACGGCTATCTGCTCGGAYGGGAATTCTTCGAATTCGCCGCTATGCGCTCCCGTTCGCCTGATGAGGCACGGCTCTTCCGCACCAAGCATGCCTCCACGGTCTTTCTCGGCGGGCTGGTGATCGCCCTCTTTCTGGCGATCCCGATCGTCAATCTTCTGACGCCGCTTTTTGCCGCCGGCATGATGGTCCATCTGCACAAGCTGGTTTCCGCCAAGGATCCCGGTTTGCGCGCCTGAGGCTCAACGGGGCAGGGCGGAGACGTCGTACATCGCCGCAAATTCAGCGCTCGGCGGGGAAGCGACGCTGCGGGCAGGGCTTGCAGCGATGCTTCCGGAGGCCGGCGCTATGCTCGAACCGCTGACGTCGCTGCTGTCGGCGGCCTTCGATCGCGCGGCGATCGCGATCGAGGCGGGCGCCGAAAGGCGGTATTACGAAGAGGCGATCGCTATTTTACTCGACGGCCTCACCGATCACCTGCGGCGGTAGCTCGACGAGCGGTGCCGGCACATCCCAGCTCTTCTCCGGCGATTTGCAGAGATCGGCAATGACGCAACGCTCGCATTCGGGCCGGCGCGCCTTGCAGGTGTAGCGGCCATGCAGGATCAGCCAGTGATGGGCGTGATAGAGGTAATGGCTCGGGATCACCTTCATCAGCCGCGCCTCGACCTCGTCGGGTGTCTTGCCGGGGGCAAGCCTGATGCGATTGGCGATGCGGGAGATGTGCGTATCGACGGCCATCGTCGCCTGGCCGAAGGCCATGGAAAGCACGACATTGGCGGTCTTGCGGCCGACACCCGGCAATCTCACCAGTTCGTCGCGTGTCTCCGGCACCTTGCCGCCGAATTGGTCGACCAGCATCTGCGATAGCGCGATGACGTTTTTCGCCTTGTTGCGGTAGAGACCGATCGTTCTGATGTAATCGCGCAGCCGCTCCTCGCCGAGATCGAGCATCTTTTCCGGCGTATCGGCAACCTTGAAGAGCGCGCGCGTCGCCTTGTTGACGCCAACATCGGTCGCTTGCGCCGAAAGCGCGACGGCGACGACGAGCGTGAAGGGGTTGGTGTGCTCGAGCTCGCCCCTCGGTTCCGGCCGCTGCACCGAGAAGCGGCGGAAGATCTCCTCGCGCTCGGCCAGGGAATAGGCCGTGTTCACCGCCGCCGCCGGTTTGCGGCGGGCAGTCAGATTCGAGCCCTGCGGCGTCTTGGTAACGGATTTGAGTTTCGGATTCGCCATGGAGACTCTATACTCAACGGCCATGATGGAAAGCAACGCCGACAGCTTCAATGAGCAGCCTGTTTTCGCCGCCGAGCTCTTTCCCCACCGGTCGCTCGGCCGCCGGGGCTTCAAGGTGCTGCTTGCCCTGTCCGGTGCCGTCTGCTTGCTTTACGGCATGTTCTTCATCGCGACGGGCGCCTGGCCGATCGGCTTCTTCTTCGGACTGGATTTCGTGCTTCTCTACGGCGCCTTCTGGTTGAATTACCGCTCCGGGAAAGCGCGCGAACAGGTGACGGTGTCGCGCACTGATGTGTCGGTGCGCAAGTTTGCGCCATCGGGACGGATGGTGGAGCATCATTTCAATCCGTTCTGGGCGCGCTTCCTCGTTCGCCGGCACCAGGAGATCGGCATCCTTTCCATGCATATCTTCGGCGAGGGCCGGCGTACGGATATCGGCTCCTTCCTCAATCCCGACGATCGCGAAAGCTTCGCCAAAGCCTTCAAGGGAGCACTGGCGACGGTCAAGCAGCGGATCTGAACCTATCCGGCGGATGCGCAAGAATCGGGTGGTTTGCTCACCCCCTATTGACTATCTCCTTGTTACAAGGAGAAAGACGATGAATATGATTGCCAACCTGCAGACAGATATCACGCCTGACGGTCCTGATTATGACATTGTCCGTCGGGTAATCGAACTCATCACCGAAGATTACCGTGACCAGCCTTCGCTGGAAGCGATCGCTGCGCGGCTCAACCAGTCGCCGACCCAGCTGCAGAAGACATTCACCCGCTGGGCCGGCCTGTCGCCCAAGGGCTTCCTGCAAGCGGTGACGCTCGACCACGCCAAGCGACTGCTGCGCAAGGAAGACATGCCGCTGCTCGAGACCTCGATCGAGGTCGGCCTCTCCGGGCCGAGCCGCCTGCATGACCTTTTCGTCACGCATGAGGCGATGTCACCCGGCGAATGGAAGGCCAAGGGCGGTGGTCTCACCATTCGCTACGGCTTCCACATCTGCCCCTTCGGCGTGGCGCTGATCATGGTGACCGACCGCGGCCTTGCCGGCCTTGCCTTCAGCGATTCCGGCGACGAGAGGGCCTGCCTCGAGGATATGACCTGCCGCTGGCCGAACGCCTGTTATGTCGAAGACCTGCAGGCGACGGTTCCCTATGCCGCCCGCATCTTCGAGCCCGGCAAATGGTCCTCGGACCAGCCGCTGCGTGTCGTGTTGATCGGCACGGATTTTCAGGTGAGCGTCTGGGAAAGTCTGCTGAAAATCCCGTTCGGCAAGGCCGTCACCTATTCCGATATCGCCAACGATATCGGCCGGCCGACGGCGCAGCGCGCCGTGGGTGCGGCGGTCGGGGCAAACCCGATCTCCTTCGTGGTGCCTTGCCATCGGGCGCTCGGCAAGAATGGCGCGCTGACGGGCTACCATTGGGGCCTCACCCGCAAGCGGGCGATGCTCGGCTGGGAATCGGCGCACGCCTGAGTGGGGTTCGCGGGCGGAGGGCGGAGTCGTCGCCGCTCATCGCTCTGCCCCTTCTCCCTGCTGGGGAGAAGTGGCAGACGGTGATGTCTCGGCCAGTTCCAGTAACGCCCGGGCAGCACTTTCGTCGGTGATCAGCGTGTTGCAGCCGATGCGCTTGATCGTCGCACGGATTGCTACAGCCCGATGGGCGCCGCCGGAGGAGAGCACGATATGCTTTGCCTCCTTCAGCGTGTCGAGATCGACGGACATCACGCGCCGATTGATCGAATGGTCGACCGAATTGCCGTCCCTGTCGAGGAAGTTGAACATGGTGTCGCAGACGCAGCCGGCATCGATCAGCTCCTGCAACTCTCCCTTCGATATCCAGCCTTCCGATAGCGAGGTCGAATGCGGGCCGATATCGCCGCAGCTGACAATCGCCAGATCGAGGTTCTCGGCGAGACGATAAATCGTGTCCAGCCCGCATTTCTCGATCAGATTGCGTTTGGTCTCGATGGAATCGACGAGAAGCGGTGCCAGGAACATGTAGCATTCGGCGCCAAGCTGGTTTGCCAGCCGCCATGTGTAATCGATCGGGTTCGTCTGATGCACGGCGACGATGCCGCCGAGCAGCGAGACGACCTTGCAATTGGCGCGGCGTGGCGGCCGGAAGCTCGACAGCGAGGCAGTCATGGTGCGGCCCCAGCCGACGCCGATGGTGTAATCGTCCGGGATCGCTTCTGACAGGAACTGGCCAAGCGCCAAGCCGACATTTTTAGCCAGCGAGTTGACGTCGCCATTGACCGGTGCAGGGACGACGATCGCCTCGTCCAGGCCATAGGCACGCTCCAGCTTCACCGAAAGTTCAACGCAGTCGCCGATCGAATCGTTGATCCAGATCTGGACTTCGCTGCGTTTCATCGCCTCGTCGAGCAGGCGGATGACGGTGGTGCGGCTGATGCCGAGCTGTTCGGCGACGTCCTTCTGGGTCAGACCCTCGTTGTAATAGAGCCATGCCGCCCTTAGCCGCAGCGAGGATGCCTCGGAATAGGCCGTGTGCGTGCCGCGTTTGAGCTTGACCACATCTCCTCCGCACGATTTCCCGCCCTAGATCCCTCATGGGATGAAAGGCCTTAGCGACGCTTTTGTTGCCGGGGATAATGACGGGTGTGACACTTATGTCAATTGAAATGCACAAATGTCCTTGACTTTTCGTTAGCCGAATGGCGATAGTCCAGGTGATACACGTCGTTCTTGTCCGTCCGAGGAGGACATAGTGCGGGCATGCCGAAAGTCACGACCGGCCTTCCAGCCGCAAGCGGCATCGCTTGCGTCCGAGCAGCCGTTGGTTCACGGCCGGAACATGGCCACTGTCCTTCACGTTTATGAATCATCCGTGACGGATGCGCGCATTTTCGTCTGCAGTATGCAAACAACCTGTCGGTAGATCACCTTTGCCCGGCGGAACGCGCGCCGGTCGCAGCCCAAGTTCAACAAGGATTATTGACCATGACATCCAAGCTTGACCAACTCCGCGAGATTACCACCGTGGTCGCCGACACCGGCGACATCGAGGCCGTCGCCCGCCTGAAGCCTGTGGATTGCACGACGAATCCGAGCATCGTGCTCAAGGCTCTTGGCACGCCGATGTTCGCCGACGCCATCAAGGAAGCCGTCGCCTGGGGCAAGAAGCAGGGCGGTAATCCGGAAGCCGTTTCTTCTGCCGTCGCCGATCGTCTCGCCATCTCCGTCGGTGCAGCCCTGGTGAAGCTCGTCCCAGGCCGCGTCTCGACCGAAGTCGACGCCGATCTTTCCTTCGATACCGAGGCTTCGCTTGCCAAGGCGCGCGCAATCATCGCCGCCTACAAGGATCGCGGCATCGGCCAGGACCGCATCCTCATCAAGCTCGCTTCCACCTGGGAAGGCATCCGTGCCGCTGAAGTGCTGCAGAAGGAAGGCATCGACTGCAACCTGACGCTTCTCTTCAGCAAGGCCCAGGCGATCGCCTGCGCCGACGCCAAGGTGTTCCTGATCTCGCCCTTCGTCGGCCGCATCCTCGACTGGTACAAGAAGTCGACCGGCAAGGACTACACGGCCGAGGAAGATCCGGGCGTTATCTCCGTCCGTGAAATCTACAACTACTACAAGACGAACGACATCAAGACGATCGTCATGGGCGCCTCGTTCCGCAGCGCCGGCGAAATCGAAGCCCTTGCCGGCTGCGACCGCCTGACCATCAGCCCGAATCTGCTCGACGAACTGGCCAAGGACGAAGGCAAGCTGGAGCGCAAGCTCTCGCCGGACAGCCGCAAGCCGGACCCGAAGGTCTCGGTCGACGAGAAGACCTTCCGCTGGATGATGAACGAAGACGCCATGGCGACGGAAAAGCTCGCCGAAGGCATCCGCGCCTTCGCCAAGGATCTGGGAACGTTGCGCACCATGGTGCAGAAGGAACTGCAGCTCGCCGCTGCCTGATAAGGCACGGCATGCAATCGAAGGCGCGGCTGCCGGCTGGCAGGCGCGCCTTTTTCGTACTGTTATCAAGGGCATATGCTGTCGGAGACTGATATGGCGGATGAGGAACGAGCAAATTCGCTGGTGGCATTTGCCTACAAGCATGCGAGCTTCATCATCGCCGTCCTTGCCGGGCTGGCGGTCTTCTTGGCTGTGACCTCGCGCGAGGCGAACGCCGGCAACATCCTGTTCGGCTGGAATGTCAGCGCCGGCGTTTTTGTCGCACTCAGCTGGCGCAAGATGCTGCGGGCGACGGTCGAAAGCATCAGGAAGCGCTCCGAGGATCTCGATTTCTCCGACACCGTCCTGCTGGCTCTCTCGATCGGCACCGCCCTTGCCAGCATCGCCGGCATCGGCCTCGAGCTGCATTCGATCAAGGAGGAGGCGCCCGACATCGCGCTCTTGCGGGCAGGTGCCGCTGTACTGACGATCCTGATCTCCTGGATCTTCCTGCATACGCTCTTCACCATCCATTATGCCCACTATTTCTACGGCGGATCGGACGAGGAAGGCGGCCTGAAGTTTCCTGACGGGATCACGGAACCCGGCTATTGGGATTTCCTCTATTTCTCCTTCACCATCGGCGTTGCTGCGCAGACG